>JBJOFA010000062.1:0-6703 GCA_046049015.1 Actinomycetota bacterium
ACCACCGAGAAACCCGGTCGAGGCCGGTGAATTTCACCATTTTCAGGATGTTGCCAACTGGCACTGTCGTGGGTATCGAACATATTCAAGAGCAAGGCCAAGACGTCGCCAGAAGCTCGGTCGATTTCATCGGCCACCACTCGGCCACCGAATTGTCCATTACCTTCCCAGGCCCGCAGGACACTGCCCCGAACCCAAGTCCATAACCCACTGGTGGTAGGCATGAAGTGACCAGTCACATCCGCAGCAGTCATGTCCTCGTTGCAGATCAGACGAAATGCCCCTGCTTGTACTTCGCCCATAGTCAAGCCGGCGTAGGTTTTGCCAGTTCCTGGCGGGCCGAACAAGATGAGGCGGTCGATGCCGGCGGCGAGCGCATCATCTACATCGCGCCAACAGGCCGGTTGGTCAATTGGTGGGAAGCCCGTTAGCGGGGTGCAAAGAGCAGTCATGGTCCTTCTCATCTGCGAGGTGGGTTGGAGGGGAGACATTGAGAATGTCGATACCGGTGAATTTCAATTACCGCATTGTGGGAGATCTGTTGGAAACCGGGGAGAAATTGGATCTTCGGGAGGTCCGGTCACACTGATTCCATTCATTAGGTCCACTTTGACCAATGGGCACACTTTGGCTCTTGGTGTCGTTGACTAAGTTGATGATGATGTCGAGTGATAAACAACCTCCCAAATCTGGGATGCGCGTGCATCATGCGGTGGGTCTCGAGCAACTTACGGAGGTTTTAGCTACCTCGCTGTATCCATTCCCTGAGGACCCCTTTGCCCCAGAAGTCATCGTCATTCCTAATATTGGAATCGGAGATTGGATTCAGCGTGAAGTGCCAGAGGCGCTCGGCCGGTATGTGTCGGCTGCGACTGGTCGTGAAACCCCCGGAGTTTTAGCCAACTTTCAACTTCTCACCACGCACGCCTTTACCAATCTCGTAGTGAACGGAAATCAGCGGGAATTCGATAGTCGCTGGAGTCGAAGTCGTTTGCTGTGGTTCGTTCACCGGGCTATTGACAAAGTTGGTCGCGAAACAGTTCCTGGAGCTTCTGACAAACGGTTGCACTCCGCCGACGCCATTGCCGATCTCTTTGATCGCTATGCGACTCACCGACCATCCATGTTGCAGTACTGGCGCGAAGGACGACCAACTGATGGAGTTGACCCTTCAATCCTTCTGCCAGAGTCGATGCACTGGCAAATTGCCGTATACCGCGAGGTGTGCACCATGATTGACAGTGATTCCTTGATGCAGGCATTGTCCAATTTGCGTAGCAGTCTCAACGTTGGTGATGTGCCGACTCATCTGCCCGTTCGAGTTAGCGTTTTTGGCTTCAGTGCACTTAACCCGACTTTGAGGATCTTGCTCGAGGTACTGGCTGCTCGTCTGACAGTCAATGTCTTTATGTTGCATCCAGTGGCAGGACGATGGCAGTCGACTGAGGGAGAGCCAAACCTTGACCGTCTGATTGTGCGGTCGTCTGAAACTTCCTTTGTGGCTGTTCATCCACTGGTCGCTCGTTGGGGTCGTACGGCTCTTGAAGCCCGTCAAATAGTCGGTACAGCCTCGGTACACGAGATTGCTGGCACCCGGACCAAGGCTTCTTTGCTCGGAAAATTACAGACAGAACTGTTTACTTCACAGACCGCAGACTTGATTTCCCTAGATAGCAAAGTGGGTGAGGAGGTATTACGAAATGGCGATGGCACGATTCAGGTGCATGCTTGCTACGGACGCGCCAGGCAAGTAGAGGCCCTGAGGGATGCACTGCTTCATTGCCTCAATGCCGATCCCACGCTTCGATTAGATGAGATTCTTATCGTTTGCCCGGAGATAGAAGACTTCGCTTCGATCATCCCGGCAATCTTTCGATCAGAGGAGGCATCCGCAGATGGTTTGGTGAGACCATCAGACCATTCCAGTTCGCCACCGCTTGAAGTTCGCCTTGCCGAGCTCGATATGGCTGAGGATGCGCCAGTTGTCGATGCGTTTCTGGCCATAGTGGGGTTGGTGTCCACTCGTTGCGGAGTGGCCGATGTTTTGGGATTGCTTTCGCGGTCGGTGGTGATGCGTCGATTCAATCTGGACGAGGAATCTGTAGGCCGACTCATGGAATTGGCTGAACGAGTGCGGGTGAATTTTGGTTTAGACAGCCAACAGCGGGCGGACTGGAATATTCCGCTCCACATCGAAGAGGGCACATGGCACTTTGCACTCACCCGATTGATGATGGGTTTGGCAGTTGCGGCTCCACATCCTCTTGTCGGCCCCGGCGAGGTCGTTCCCTACGATGATTTGTCGGTCACGGATTCTCCGATGCTCGGGGCTATGGCTGAGTATTTGGCCCGCTTGGCGGAGTTTTTGAAATTCGCCGAGCAATCCCACAGCATCATTCGGTGGATCAATTCTTTCTCGTCAGTCATTGATGACCTGACGTTGTCTCATGATCCCGATAGTGGACGTACGGAATTGCTGGCGATCTTCGACGACATCGAATCGCAGGTCACGGACTCAGGTTTAGATCAATCGGAACTCTTCAGCCTGGATGAAGTGATCTTTGTTGTCCAGGAACGTCTCAGAAGCCGTCCCCGCCGACCCCTCTTTCGAACTGGAGCAATTACGGTGACTCGCGTACCGCCAGTTCAGGGTGTGCCCTATCGCATTGTGGCTCTCTTAGGGGCCGAGGAGGCAATGTTTTCCTCCGGCGGAACGAGTGGGGACGACGTCTTGATGCTTCGACCCTGCATTGGAGAACCCAACCCTGCCGCTGGGGGTCGGATGGCTTTTATGAATTTGTTGCTTGCTGCTCGAGATGCCTTCATCGTCACCTGTAATGGTGCGGACCTCAATTCAAATAAGCCCATTCCGCTGGCGGTGCCGGTTCAGGAATTGTTAGAAGCGAGCGCGGCCCTTGCAAATCAGATGATCAACAACCCAGCCGACTACTCAGCTGAACCCCCAGCGAATGAAGTTCAACTTGGTCATCATCGCCTGCTATCAAGGCATCCTCGGCAGAATTTTCATCCATCAACAATGCAGGCGGGTTTAGTTCTCACTCATGGACCGTTCACCTTTGATCAAGGATCACAGCGAGCCTTGCTACATAAGTCCATCGTCCCCTCGTCTGCCCAATCCTTATCGAGTAGAGATGAACAAAAAAACGGCCTTGGGATCATCGAGAGTGATCGAGTTGATATTGGAGAATTGATTAGCGCTACCACGGACCCAATCCGTTGGTTCACCAAGACCGTGGCCAATGTGAGATTAGAGACAGAGAACGACGCCGGCGCTGCTGAAGTTGTCGAAGTTAATGCCCACCCACTCTTTGTGAGCCAAGAATCGCGAGCCTTGTTTGAGCATCTTCGCCAGACACCGGAATTCCGAACAGGGGGCGATCTGGACCCTGTGGTTCAACAATGGAAAGATGCGATGCTGAAATCGGGACTGTTTCCACCTGGTCGGCTGGGGGAAGATGAAGTCAGAGAGATTCATGAAGAGGTTGCGGCGTTCCTACGCGCCCTGCCGGCATCGTATTTTGACTCATCGCAATATCGAAATGTTGATATCGATCTAGCGATTGATGAATTGCGACGCTTAGGTAATGGTCTAGCTTTTGATAAGGGTTTTTATCCGCATTGGATATCAGGTTCCATCGAAAACATCACCGGTACAGACCTGATTCGGGTGAACTACCGGCGGCCGAAGGAATCTCTGCATCTTGGACCCGCATTGGAGTTGGCGCTTTTAGGCCTAACAGAACCAGATGTTCCGTACCGAGCGCTGGTTGTATTCCGTGATCCTGATTCAGCGGGGCACATTGCTCCAATAGCTCTTACTGTTAATGGCGATAATGCACAACGGCGTCAGGCTGCTGCGGTTCGTTTCGTGACGATGGCCGTAGAAATGTGGCGATGTGCCAGGCAAGGGTTGTTGCCGGTCTTTCCATCGGCCTCAACAGACCTGGGCCGGGGGCGAACAAAAAAGGCCCGTGATGCATTCGAGACGGAATGTCATTCATCAGCTGAAATTGGATACTTCTTTGGGGACATGTCGTGGGACGACATCACCAGTGAGCCAGTTCGCGCCCTGGACCCCCCGGGAACCGCGACTCGTCGGGCCCGTCGCTATGCCGATTTTCTGTGGAAGACCTTTGATGAAACGATGAATTTGACCGATGTTGTCGTCAACGAAGGGGCGATATGAGTTCGACAACAGATTCAGATCTTCCAGTGTTGCAATTAGATGGAGATCTCCTTCGTGGTCGCTTTGCCATAGAAGCCAGTGCCGGCACCGGTAAGACGTATTCATTGACTGCGCTGGTAGCGCGACATATCGCGGAGTGGGGTCTTCGACCCGACCAGCTCTTAATGGTGACTTTTACTCGAGTGGCGGCCACCGATATGCGTCACCGAACTCGTTTGCAGGTTCGGGCTGTGACTTCAGCCTTAAAGGAGGTCGTGGAAAATCCTAACCCTGTGGTAGTCGAAGAACTCGATCCGTGGATACGAGCAATCATCACTAATGACGAGGACGAAAATCGCCTCCGCCTGCAGCGGCTGGAAGCATTTTTGGCAACCTATGACGAAGCCACGATCACCACGCTGCATGGGTTCTTCCAAATCGTCTTGAATCGCGTCGGACTGGGCGGTCCAGTTCAGGGCGATGTCTCATTGATCGAAGATCTTGCCGATCTCATTCGTGAGGTCGTCGCTGATATTTCAGTAGGGATTCTTGCTGAGGATCCTGAGATCTTCGGTACCGGTCGGACCGGGAAAGATGTTCTAGCCGTAAGTTCGGTGCAAAAAGAGCTGGCCAAATCGGCTCAAGCAGTCTTCAACAACTTAGGTTCCGTTATTCGGCCTGAAGTGCTGGCTGAAGATATTGATAGTCCCTTTGCTGACCTAGTCCGCGAAAAGCGATGGGCGGTCTTGGTAACCAAGGTGGTTGCCGCCGTCAAAGATCGGCTGGATCATCAAGGTCTACTTGGCTTTGACAGTTTGGTGACTGAACTCAGCAAACTGATCGGCGGTCCCCACGGTGACGCGGTAATTTCCGCTCTTCAAGGACAATTCAAACTGGTTCTGGTTGATGAATTCCAAGACACTGACCACATTCAGTGGGGTGTCTTATCGAAGATTTTTGGTTCGCCAGAAGACTCTAACCATGAAGCCACCATTTTTGGAACCGTAGGTGACCCCAAACAAGCCATCTATCGATTTCGTGGAGCTGATATCGACGCATATCGTGAGGCCGTTGGCGGAGTTGAACAAACCTCAGCACTCACAACCAATTATCGAAGCAATGAGAAGTTGATCGCTGGCATCAATGCTTTATTTGATGGTGTGCGTTTTGGGGCCGAAAACATCGAATATCGAAAGGTGACGAGTCGTTCGGGCCCACCGCATGAAGGAGTGGTTGATTCGGCTGCCCTCGAAATCCGTTGGGTTGCTTTCAGCGAGGCAGCCGGTGGGGGGTTCTTGACATCCAAGTTGCTTAAGGCCGAAAAGGAGGCGTTGGCAGCGGGAACTCTTGATAAGTGGAAATGGAACGGCAACGAGGCAACAGAAGCGATTTATGCCGATGTGGCCCGTGAGATCCACGCGCTCCTCAACGGTCAGCAACTGGTCGACAAAAATGGGGTGCAACGAGATATTCGGCCTGGAGATATTGCAGTTCTCTTGTCATCGCATAAAAACGCCGATCGAGTTCATGACATCTTGTCCCTCGCTGGTATTCCCGCTGTGCGCTACCGCACCCAAAGTGTCTTTGAATCACGAGGCGCCAAGGACTGGCGGATCCTGCTCGAGGCGTTGTGTCAACCAACTAATTCCGGACTCGTACGAGCACTGATGATCAGTGCCTTTGGGGATTTGACCATGGAAAAGTTGGCTGTGCTGAATTCCGATAGCGCTTCCGTCAAGGTTGGCGAATGGCAACGTCAATGTGCGAGTTGGGCTGATCGACTCCAACGAACCGGAATTGCTGGTTTGTATCACCATGTGCGGGCGCATCGAGGGCTTGAGGCTGCAGTCGTAGGTCGACCTGGAGGGGAGAGGCTCTTGACGGATCTCGACCACATTGCCGAAGTTCTGGCAAGTCGACCTGGATTGGGTCGCGGAGCGACTGCGGCTGACTACCGTCGGCAACTGGCGTCATTGTGTCGAGATACGACACGAGTGAATGAGTATGAACGGCGTATCGAAAGCGATGAGGCAGCGGTTCATGTTGCCACGGTGCATTTCAGTAAAGGTCTAGAGTTCCCGATTGTTTTTCTTCCCACCATGTTTACCCGTGGAAATGCCCAGACGCCTTTTGTCTACAACATTGATGGTCAACGTTTTGTCGATGTGGCCCACAAAGTCAAATGGTCGGATCCTTCAATATCAGGGGACGCAGACCAGCGCGAGGGGCTGTCGGCGCAAGCTGACCTTGGTGACGAAATGCGCAAATTTTATGTAGCTGCAACACGAGCCGAACAGAAGCTCGTTCTTTATTGGTCGCCGAATGGCAGCGCTATGAAGAGTGCTCTGGGCCGCGTTCTTTTTGGGCGTGATGAGGCAGGCCGAATTGTGAATGATCCGGCGAGTCATGCTCCATTCGAAAATGAGATTCGTTCCAATGAAAAGATGCTTCAAATGTTGCAGACCGTGGCGCAGTCTGATCCATCTATTGAATTGATCTCCCTTGACCCGAAGACGG
>JBJOFA010000063.1:0-6634 GCA_046049015.1 Actinomycetota bacterium
TCGACATTGTCCGACGCCATGATCCAGCCTTTGCCGGAGCGGATTTGGTGGATCGCCCGGAAGGGGCCTGGGTCTATTTCGTGCACTCATTCCATGGTGTGCCCAATGATGCATCGGTCGTGGCAGCAACGTGTGAGTACGGAGAAACATTGAATGCCGCTTTTCGCCAAGGAAATGTTTTTGCCACTCAGTTTCATCCAGAGAAGTCCGGAGTCAGCGGATTGGCGCTCTTGTCGAATTTTGTAGCCAGTGTGGAAGCGGGAGGTGGATCATGGGGTCGGTAGATCTATATCCAGCCATCGACCTCCGCGGGGGCCGAGTTGTGCGATTGCGACAGGGCGACTACGCCGATGAAACCGTATATGGCGATGACCCAATTCAGGTGGCGTTGTCATTTGCCGACGAGGGGGCGCCTTGGATTCACATTGTGGACCTTGATGCGGCGCGCACCGGCACGCCGGTTAATCGACCAGTGATCGGGGCCATAGCCAAGGCTGTGTCTGGTCGGGCAAAAGTTCAAACTGGCGGGGGAGTGCGAAGTCTGCAAGACGTAGCAGAGTTGGCTTCCCAAGGAATTAGTCGCGTGGTGATGGGCTCAGCCGCAGTAGCCGATCCCTCTTTGGTTGCGGCGGCTACATCAATGACTGATGTGGCCGTGGGGTTGGATCATCGCGATGGAGAACTAGCCATTCACGGCTGGACCAAAGGGTCGGGTGTTTCACTCACGGAGTCTTTGTCTTGGTTTCCAACAGCTGCCGCATTTGTCATTACTGATATTTCCCGCGATGGCATGCTGCTCGGTCCCGATATTGACGGTCTGCGTCAGGCAGTCAAGGCCTCACTTGTTCCGATAATTGCTAGTGGAGGAGTCTCATCTCTTCAAGATCTGAAGCAACTCTGCGCCATTGATGGGTTGAGTGGCGTTATCACTGGCAAAGCTCTCTATGAAGGGTGTTTTACGGTTTTGGAAGCTCTCGCGGTACTTAGGGCACGGGACGCATCATGAATGTGGCCCGAATTATTCCCTGTCTTGATGTCACTAATGGTCGCGTCGTAAAAGGCACGAACTTCGTGAACTTACGTGACGCCGGAGACCCTGCTGAATTGGCGGCTCGGTACGACCAGGAGGGTGCCGATGAGTTGGTCTTTCTGGACATCACCGCGTCAAGCGACGGTCGAGAAACAATGCTGGATGTCGTATCTCGGACTGCCGAACAGGTTTTCATTCCATTGACCGTCGGAGGAGGCATCAGAACAGTGGAGGATGCCCGACGTATGTTGCGGGCTGGGGCCGACAAAGTCAGTGTTAACACCGCAGCGGTAGAGAATCCTCAGCTCATTGCCGATATCGCCGCTGAATTCGGATCTCAATGTGTGGTCTGCGCCATTGATGCCAAAAGAGTGGTTGCTTTCGCTGACGCTTCTCAGCAATCACGCGTTGAACGGAGCCCATCGTTTGAGGTGTATCTCCATGGTGGACGAACTCCAACGGGTATTGAGGCGCGCTCGTGGGCTGAGCAGGCTGTACGAATGGGCGCGGGTGAAATACTTCTCACTTCGATGGACCGAGATGGAACCAAAGAAGGTTTTGATATCGAGTTGACTCGTTACATCGCTGACGCGGTTGGAGTGCCGGTAATTGCTTCGGGAGGAGTGGGAACCCTCGACCATTTGGTGGAAGGAGTGATCCAAGGACGAGCTGATGCCGTTTTAGCCGCTTCGATTTTTCACTTCGGTGAGTTCACTATTGCCGAGGCCAAACAAGCCATGGCCCGTGCCGGCATCGTTGTGCGTCCTGCCTCCTGAGTATTGGTAACTGCCCGAGTATCAGGAATATGAACCCTTCAAAGATTCTGATCATCGATGGAGGCTTATCGACGGCCCTAGAAGAATTGGGTGTTGACATCAGTGGACCATTGTGGACCGCTCGAGCAGTCATTGAAAGTCGAAATGAACTCGCTCAGGCCCATCGCCGTTTCGCAGAGGCCGGAGCATCGTTTGTTACTACCGCCAGTTATCAATGTGGCGTTGAACATTTCGAAGCTCTAGGGCAGTCGCCCTCGCAGGCGCGAAATACCTTGTTGGCGACCACTGCAATTGCCCGGGAGGGGGTTCGTCTGCACGGCACGCAGGTGGCTGCATCCGTTGGTCCTTATGGTGCATCACTCGCCGATGGCAGTGAATACCACGGAGATTATGGAACCTCGTTTGCCACAGTGGAGAAATACCATCGGCGCAAACTAGAGGTATTAGTCGAGTCGGAGCCGGACGCCTTTGCAGTGGAAACTCAACTTCGTACCGACGAAGTAAGGTCCATTGCCTCACAACTCATGGACCTGGGGTCACCGCCGGCTTGGTTCAGTTTCGGCTTCCGTGATGAAAGCACCACTCATGGTGGACAATCAGTTCAAGACATGGTGGAGGCAGTGGTTGATTACCCCAATCTTTTAGCCTTGGGAGTGAATTGCACCGCTCCTCATTTGGTGACCGCAATTCTTCAGCAGGTTGCTGCAGCCGCGCCTGGGATTCCTCTCATTGCCTATCCCAACCATGGTGGTCAGTGGGATCCGAATGATCGCAGTTGGGTTCGACCGTCGGGAGATGTGTTCGGCCTTCAACGACTTTTGGAATGGCAGAGTGCTGGCGCCCTCTATATCGGTGGATGCTGCGGCATCGGACCCCGTGAAATAGCCGATCTGGCTCAAGTTTTCGATGGATTCTCAGAAATCGAACCAAAGAACGGAAACCAATAAACGAAAATCGGTCGGCATTACCTAGCGTGAGGCTATGAACGCATTGACCTCTCCCTCGTCATCGGATCGACCGGCAGTATTTCGTCCCAACCCGGACATGGAATACCGACGTCTCGGCACTTCTGGTCTTCGAGTATCAGTTCTTTCCTTTGGAAGTTGGGTGACCTTCGACAATCAATTGAAGGACGACAGCGCGATGGCCTGTATGCAAACCGCTTGGGAAGCTGGCTGTAATTTTTTCGATAACGCCGAGGCTTACGCTGCGGGAGAGAGTGAGGCCATTATGGGCCGCTCCATCGAGAATTTGGGATGGCGTCGTCAGGACTACGTCCTATCGACCAAAGTTTTCTGGGGTATCGACCCCAACATTCCGAATCTCAATAACACCTTGAATCGAAAGTATCTCCACCACAGCATTGAGGCTTGCCTTGATCGTTTACGTGTTGCCTTCGTGGACATTCTTTTTTGTCATCGAGCCGATCCCCAGACCCCACTGGAAGAAACCGTATGGGCCATGAGTGATCTTGTCGATCGCGGCAAGGTTCTCTACTGGGGTACGAGCGAATGGACCGCTGATGAAATACGTGCTGCATGGGAAATTGCCGAGAGACATCATCTACATAAGCCTGTCGTGGAGCAGCCGCAGTACAACATGCTGGAGCGTCGTCGCGTCGAAGTTGAGTATCGGCGACTTTATGAAGATATTGGATTGGGCACGACCATCTGGAGTCCTTTGGCATCAGGTTTACTCACGGGGAAATACTTAGATGGCGTGCCTGAGGACTCGCGAGCCACACTTCCCGGCTATGGCTGGCTGGCCCAACGTCTAACCGACCAGGCGGCTCAGGAAAAGGTACGTCGGCTAGTCCCCATCGCCAAAGATTTGGACTGTTCCTTGGCTCAATTGGCTCTGGCCTGGTGCACCAAGAATCCTCGGGTTTCTACTGTGATCACGGGGGCTAGTAAGGCCGCGCAGGTTGCTGAAAACTTCGGGGCGTTAGCGGTGATTCCTCGCCTCACCCCAGAGGTCATGGATCGAGTCGCTGCCGCCATCAGATAATTCCCACCAGCGCGTCAAGCGTTGCGGTTCCGGCAATTGGCAACAGCGAAAGCTTTCCCCGATGCCGTTTTTGCCTCACGTCCGCTACCGTGCGAGCCGTGGTTGAGCAGCAAAAAAAGCGTCTCCCCGGAGTGCCCAGTGGTGACTCCGCATCTGAAGACAAACTTCCGATCAAAATGCTGAACGATCGCGTGCTGGTCAAGATTCCAGAAAAAGACGGCGAGCGACGTAGTTCGGGCGGAATTCTTATTCCAGCAACAGCTCAGATCTCTAAGCGGTTGGTGTGGGCCGAAGTTGTAGCCCTGGGTCAAAATGTTCGAACTGCTGAGGTGGGCGATCAAGTTCTCTTTAGTCCAGAGGACCGCTACGAAGTGGAAGTTGGGGGCACCGACTACATCATGTTGCGAGAGCGAGATATCCATGCCGTAGCGGCCACTCGAATTGATGGCCACACCGGCCTCTATCTCTGACGAGGTGAACTGATGGCACGTTTCAACGGATCAAAGGATCAATTGGCAATGGTCAAGTTCAATGCCGATGGACTTATTCCCGCTATCGCGCAGGATATTGAAACTGGCGAAGTCCTCATGATGGCTTGGATGAATGCGGAGAGTTTGGCTATGACCATGGCCGAAGGGCGGATGGTTTATTGGAGTCGAAGTCGTTCAGAGCTGTGGCGAAAAGGTGATACCAGCGGAGACCGTCAATTCGTGACCGATGCGTTTCTTGACTGTGATGGCGACACCTTGTTGTTCAAGGTACGTCAAGAAGGTGCTGGCGCTTGTCATACCGGAGCTCGAACTTGTTTTGACGCGCCTCCAATACAGCAGAACGGCCAACAGCCGTGACGGTGGGTTCCCCGGACTCAAATGCGGGCGGATCAGGTTTGCGGGTGCAGCCATCACGTCAGGAATTCCAGGCTCTAGCGAGCCAGTTCACGGTAATCCCAGTTTGGGTAGAAGTTTTGGCTGACCTAGAGACACCGGTAGCGGCCTTTACGAAATTGGTCGGAGAGGATCCGGGATTCCTCTTGGAATCGGTGGAACACGGCGAACGGTGGAGCAGATTCAGTTTCGTGGGCCGGCACCCTCGGGCCACGTTGACCTTGCGCCAAGGTCGAATTGAAGTTCAGGGAACAATCCCTACTTCGGTGCCTCGAGATCAAGGAATGCTGGCGGCCATTGAAGCGCTTCTCGATGTCTACCGAAGTCCAGTCATACCGGAACTGCCGCCACTTCAGGGAGGCGTCATGGGTTTTCTCGGTTACGACGTCGTACGAGAGGTTGAGCATCTCCCTAACACGCCGTTAGATGATCGAAATTTGCCCGACGCTGTGATGAGCGTGATCGGTTCTCTGGCGGCATTCGACCACTGGAAGCAGCGGGTCTACCTCATTGAAAGTGTTTCTGTTATCAATGACCAGGCTGAACCGCTAACGCCTGCTGAATTGGATGCTGAATACGACCGTGCTTCGGAGAGGGCGTTGCTGGCGGTGCAGGATCTGGCTCGACCTTTGCCCTACACGCCAGTAGAGCCGCCGCGTCGCGATGATGAACTACCGCACGCGGAATCGTCAATGGGTGGTGGGCGCTACCAAGATGCCGTGCGAACAGCTAAAGAATTCATTCGCTCTGGAGATATTTTTCAGGTGGTTCTCTCGCAGCGTTATGAACTTCAAATTGAAGCTGAACCCTTTGATATGTATCGCGTACTGAGACAGGTGAACCCCAGTCCCTACATGTACTTTCTCCGCCATCCGGAACTGACCATTGTGGGGAGTTCTCCGGAGCCAATGGTGCAACTTCTCGGGGGCAAAGTCATTAGCCGTCCTATTGCAGGAACTCGTAAACGCGGCATTAGCGACGAACATGATCGCCGTTTGGCCGCCGAATTACGCGAGAACCCTAAAGAAATAGCCGAACACATCATGTTGGTGGACCTGGCGCGCAATGATGTGGGACGAGTAGCCGGTTTTGGCACCGTGGTCGTTGATGAATTGATGACATTGGAGCGATATAGCCATGTCATGCACATGACATCGCAAGTCAGTGGAGATCTTTTACCGGATCGCTCACCGATTGACGTCTTGCGAGCCACGCTTCCGGCCGGGACGGTCAGCGGTGCTCCGAAGGTTCGCGCCATGGAAATTATTGATGAACTCGAGCCAGTGAAGCGCGGACCATATGCCGGTGTAGTCGGATACATCGACTTCAGCGGCAATCTCGATACTGCCATCGCCATACGAACCATGTTCATCGGTCCAAAAGCGGCCTACCTACAAGCGGGAGCCGGCATTGTCGCCGATAGCGAACCCGATGACGAAGATCTCGAGTGCCGCAATAAGGCTGCGGCATTGCTCGCCGCTATTCCCGCAGCGCGTCGGATGACTGCTCGACGAC
The DNA here is from genome assembly GCA_046049015.1 of Actinomycetota bacterium. GTDB lineage: Bacteria > Actinomycetota > Acidimicrobiia > Acidimicrobiales > Ilumatobacteraceae > Casp-actino8. The sequence continues at coordinate 6,213 of JBJOFA010000063.1, forward strand.
GTGAAGGTGGCACCCATGCCTAATGAGACAGGTTCGATTCGAAGCGGCGAAAATCCTGAAGGTGCCATAGTGATCTGGGATGTGACGCGCCGGAACAGTTTGTTGGTCCGGGGAGTTGATGCTGGTACCTACCTTCATTCTCAATTGAGCAATGACATCAAAGCGCTCGCTCCAGGAGATTCCTGTCAGTCGTTTGTTCTCGAGCCGACCGGCAAAGTTGATGCTTTGGTCCGAGTGACTCGATTGGCTCATGACATGAAAGTTTCGACCGACGATCGTATTGAGGTATACCTGGTCGACTCCGATGCCAACGATGAGGACTTCAGCCGGCTGATACGTCGCCTAGAGCGTTTCAAAATCAGAGTGAAAGCTGATTTTGTCTCTCGGTCTCTTTTTATGATGACCGCGCTGTTGATTGATCA
>JBJOFA010000064.1:0-6606 GCA_046049015.1 Actinomycetota bacterium
CCATAGTGCGGTAGTTATCCAAAGTGTCCTCGTTATGAATCGCCGACACCAAACGTTCATAAGCAATGTGCAAAAGAGCTAAACCAGGGGACTCATAAATGCCGCGACTTTTGGCTTCGATAATGCGATTCTCGATCTGATCGCTCATACCCAAACCATGTCGTCCACCAATGCGGTTGGCGGCGTGGACCAACTCAACTTGATCGGCGAATTCCTGTCCGTTGATGGCTACTGGCCAACCCTCGTGGAAGGTCAGTGAAACAGTTTCGGCATCGATGGTCACATCGTCGCGATAATGAGCGATCCCCATGATCGGTTCGACGATGTCCATGGATGTGGAGAGTTCCTCAAGAAGTTTGGCTTCGTGGGTAGCCCCCCAAATATTGGCATCTGTGCTGTAAGCCTTTTCGACGCTGGCGCGATACGGAAGGTTGTGTTTTTCAAGGAAGCGGCTCATCTCGGTGCGGCCACCAAGCTCAGCAACGAAAGCTTCATCTAGCCAGGGCTTGTAGATCCGAAGTTGAGGGTTCACCATGAGTCCGTAGCGGTAGAAGCGCTCGATGTCGTTTCCTTTGTAGGTGGACCCATCGCCCCAAATATCCACGCCGTCATCGTGCATGGCTCGAACCAAAAGTGTTCCAGTGACGGCGCGTCCAAGAGGAGTCGTATTGAAGTAGGTCTTGCCAGCGGTGGCGATATGGAAAGCCCCGCATTGCAGGGCCATCAAGCCCTCTCGAACCAATTCAGCACGACAGTCGATCAAACGGGCTTCTTCGGCACCGTATTGCTTGGCCCTATCTGGTATTCCGGCCAGGTCGGGTTCATCAGGCTGACCGAGATCGGCGGTGTAGCAATAAGGCACCGCTCCTTTAGCCCGCATCCAGGCCACAGCCGCCGAAGTGTCAAGCCCTCCCGAAAAGGCAATTCCTACTCTTTCGCCTATGGGAAGAGCCGTGAGAACCTTGGCGGTCATGGCAACCGACGCTATCGGTTGTTTGGCCCCCGGTCATGGAGTCTTCGCCGCTACGGTACGTCGCGGAGGGTGAAGATGAACTTGGACGGAGGAATTCACGAGATTCCACTACCCGGAGTCACCGGAAAAATGTGGCTATGTGGGAAGCATTACATAGCGCCTCGGCCCGATGAAGTACTTCAGACTTTCAATGCCGATCGAGTGATTTGTCTTGTTCACCACCATGAACTTCGCAGTCATTATTCGGACTACGTGAGTTGGTTACGCACATCGGATCGGGCCGTCTGGTTTCCGATTCATGACCTATCGTCGCCGGACTTCGACGACGTCGTGGATCTGTACCAATCAGTTGCTGAGCAAATTCGCTCAGGTGACGCAGTGATCGTTCATTGCGCAGCGGGCATCGGCCGGGCGGGAACTTTGGCCGTGGGTGTTTGCCAGATTTTGGGTATGTCGCTGGATGATGCCTTGGTGCACGTGCGCCGCCACCGGCCAGGGGCCGGACCCGAGGCGGGCCAACAGATGGAAGCGGTTCGCTATCTCGCTGATGTGTTAGCCGGCTGAAGTATCAGCTGGCTGGTGTATTCGTCTGTCGATACATTCCGGCGAAAGAGGCAATGGAAAACAGCAGAGCCGCCGCAGCAAGAGCCGCTAGGACCACGGCGGAGCCGGGAGTTCGATTGCGATCCAGTAATGCCAACAGCCCCAACTCCAAGGTAGCCAGGGATGAAAGGTAGGGAACGCCGGGACCGTGTAGGTAACACGTCAGAATTGTGGTGGCGATCGGTATCGCCACCACGAGGGAGATAAGGACTGTGCCAGGAATCGTCCAACGCTGGTCATCAAGCCAGAAGACCGGTCGCCCGATGGCATGCGATGAAGTTCCTACAGCCACCATGGCCAGTGTCAAGGCCAACCATCCCGAAAGGATCACCCGATACCAAATAGGAGTGAGTCGGTAACGACGCTCGGGAGGGGCCCCAATGGCGTGGTTCGATGGGGGATTCCACGGGGCACTCATTGACATTCCAACTTACAGTCCGAATTCGGAACTGGCGACCGATAACTTGCGCCTGTGGCGCCTAGCCCCGGACATTTTCAAAAACTGTCGTTCTTTTTTCCGATGTGGAACGAAGAGGAGTACATCGCGCGCACATTGAGTGCCGCCCATGAGGCTGGCAGATCTCTGATTGAGGCTGGCGAAATTGCTGATTACGAGATCATCGTCATAGACGATGCATCAACTGATGAAACGGGACGATTGGCCGACGCCGCCGCGGCGAGTGACTCTCGGGTGCGCGTTGTTCATCACCCGGTCAACCGCAAATTGGGTGGGTCTATCAAAACAGGATTTGAAGCCGCAACGGGAGATCTCATTCTTTACACCGATGCCGATTTGCCTTTTGATATGAAGGAACTGGAAAAGGCTTGTCGCATTATGCGTCATTACGAGGCCGACATCATCAGTGCCTATCGTTTTGATCGCACCGGCGAGGGTTATACCCGTACTGTTTATTCCTTTTTCTATAACGCTCTGGTTCGGATCTTTTTTGGAGTCCGCATGCGCGATGTCAACTTCGCCTTCAAGCTCTGTCGGGGAAGGATTTTTGAGCACATCAAACTTGTCAGCGAGGGATCTTTCATCGATGCAGAGCTCGTCATTCGGGCGAACAAGCTTGGTTACAGCATTGTTCAGTTCGGGGTTGACTATTTCCCCCGTACTCGTGGTATTTCGACTTTGTCGTCTCCATCGGTGATCGTAAAAATTCTCAAAGAGATGTTTCAGTTACGGCGGGAACTGCGGGCGATACGCCCCGTAGAGCCCCGCTGAATGTGGCGCGGATAACGCCGACCTGACGGGTCTGGATTTCAAGGCCCCGCTAGCCTCTCGTTGTGCATCAATCCAGCCGAGGTCGACGGCGCCCTACGCCGGGTCGGCAGAACGTTGCTTCGCGCCCCTTGAGTCAGTGGATGCCGGCTGTCGGGGCTGCTTCGGTCTTATTGGTGGTGGTTCTGGTTGGCGTCGGAGCCTCTGGTAACGGCTCACCCGGAGGAGATGGCGTCTCCCAAAACACCACAACCACCCTGGCTCAGATCACCACCGGCGTGACTTACAAACCAGTGCCCAAGATTCCCTTGTCTCAGACCCTGGGCCGCGGCGCAGCGGGACCCGAAGTGCTGATGATTCAAGAGCGTCTCATGGAACTGGCCTTCGATCCAGGGGTCCCCGATGGCGCTTTCGGAGCCCGCACTCAACAGGCCGTCTGGGCTTTTGAAAAGTTGGTTATGGGTGTGCCCTCAGATCAAGTGACGGGCAAAGTCACCAAGGAGATGTGGAGTCGGATGCAGGATCCTCTTTTGATCTTGCCGCGTCGTCCGAACTCGACCCCCAACCACACCGAGATATATCTTCCGCAACAGGTCTTAATCGTCTTCCACGATGATGTGCCGGTGGTGATCACTCATATATCTTCTGGTGACGGCAAAGAGTGGTGCGAGGAAGTAACAATTTCTCCTGGAGAACTGGGTAACGAGTCCGGATCTCAGCCCATCAAGCGAGGAGTATGCGGAGTTTCGTTCACCCCGGGCGGTGTCTACAAGTACTACCGCTTGTATCTCGGTCGTCGGGAAAGTCAACTCGGCGGAATGTACAACCCGGTCTATTTCAACAGGGGAATCGCCGTTCATGGTTCAAAAGAAGTACCGAAATACCCGGCTTCCCACGGATGTATCAGAATCCCGATGCATATTTCGGACTATTTCCAAACACTGGTGACCAAAGGCGAGCAAGTTTTTGTTTTTGATGGTGTGAAAGAACCCGAGGCCTACGGAGATCAGCAACCGATTTGGAACAAAACTGATCCGAACTACACCACCACCACCACTTCTACGACCTTGCCCAAAACCACTACGACTAAACCGGCAGTTACAACGACGACCGTATTGCCGGAATCACCAACGACAACTGTGCTCGAGATCAACTCTCAAATTGCAACACTAAGTCAGTAAAACCTGTAGTCCGTAGATGCTGAGATACGGGTACTAATCATCCGAGGCTTGCGAGCACTGCTTTCAGTTCGTCGACCTCAGCTGTTTGACCTTTAACCATCGAAATAGCCATATTTTTGACGTCGGTATTGGATGCATTGTCAATGGCATATTTGGCCATCTCGATACCGGCAATATGGTGTTTGATCATCAAGGTGGCAAAAATTCGAGCTGCTTCGTCTCCACTGGCTCGAGCAAATTCGTTCAACTCATCTTCGGTGGCGAGTCCGTCCATTTCATCAATAGGCATACTGTGACCCATCCAGACCATGCCCACGCCCGTGTCGTTGACCTCGCTGGCTTTGAACGAGCGAAGTAGTTGGATCATGCGTCCGGTCTCCAGTTGCTGGGAAAGAAGAATCTCTTCAGCCAAGAGAAGAAGGCGGGGATGGGGGTCCTGGGTTTCCGTTAGGTAATAGAAAGCCATGTCAACGGCTTGGTCATGGTGGTAGCGCATGTCCTGGAGGAACCCCTCATCCACCGAGGAGTGCGATGGCCGAGCGGTCGAGTCTCCAACCCAGAATCCAATTCCTCCACCGAAAATAAGCATTGCTAAGCCCAAAGCAATGAAGTTCAACGGGTTCTGCCACCAAGGAAGGACGGTCACCTCACCTGCGTCGAGATCGTTGCTCGTCGTATCTGTCATTTCTGTCATTCCTGTCATTACTGTCGAATCAGATACCAAAATGCGATCTGATGAACTGTTCATAGCGAAGACTGCCACAAAATGACGCGATTGCCCGATCGCGATCAGCCGAGCACCTCGCCAGAAATGACGGTGAGAGAACGTTCGCCGGTAATTTCAATCAGGAATTCCCAATCGTCGCCGTCATTATCAGTCGCAGTGCAGGAGTACTGAGTACCTGGTGAGACCGCAGTTGGCTGCTGACAGATGGCATTGGAAAACGTATAGCCGGCCTCTTGGGCTAGATCTGGACTTTCGAGAAACTTCTCTCCCTCAGATTTGAAGTCTTGGGATGTTGTTGAACATGACACAAGGGCGCTCAGGGCGAAAACCCCAACGAAAATCAGTGGTGCTCTGCGCTGACTCATTGCGGTTGCCCCGCAGCGAGAACTGTGGCGAGACGCGGCACTGATCGGCTTTCGCGAATGGAATCAAGAGTGGCGATTACCAAAGCCACCCAGATCAAACTGAATCCGATGATTCGAGTGACCGAGAGATCCTCGTGGTACACCAGCCAACCCAGCAAAAAGTTAATGACGGGAACCGAATACTGCATTGGACCAAGAACGGTCAGGGGCAATCGCAAAGCCGCAAAGGCGAAAAGGAGTAGTGGGATTGCGGTGATCGCTCCACTGCAAACAATGAGAATCCACTGAGATGCCGATGCTGAGGAGACTGCAGAGTCGCTATAGCGGGAGAACCAAATAATCAGACCAATGGCCGGAATGAAGAGGAACAGAGTTTCGGACATCAGGCTTTCAAGTGGTTGAAGGGTCACTTGTCGCTTCAACATGCCGTACAAGGCCCACGAACTGGCCATGGCCAGGGCGTAGATGGGCACCCGTCCGTATCCAACGGTGAGAATCAAAACGGCTACAACTGCCAGCATGGCACTGGCCTTCTGAATCGGACGCAGTTTTTCGTGGAGCACTTTGACCCCGAGCAACATGGTGCCAAGTGGCGCTATGAAATAACCCAAGGCCGCTTCGATGACCTTGCCTTCGCTGACCACCACAACGTACGTCGTCCAGTTCACAGCCAACAGTAATGAAGCAAGTGATACCGGTAACCAAAGTTGGTCGCGAACGAGGCGCCGAAATAGCTCCACCAATCGCCGCCGCAGAACAAGGATGGCCGTGAGGAGTAAAACCGACATCACAATTCGATATCCGATCAACTCCAAGGGGGCAAAGTCTCGAAGTGCTTTCCAGTAGACGGTGATGAAACCCCACAGGATGTATGCCGACATTCCCGCAGCCGCCCCCCGGCGATCGGGTATCCCAGGCTCCACGGGTGGCCGTGAAAGTACCTCGGAAGTCATACCGACATCATGCTACTCCTTCTCAATTGAGTGGAACTTGCGCAACGTGCTTCTACTGAGGCCTTCTTTACAGCGGCTTCTGACATCATGCGGGGCTAAGCCAACTAACGTGCGAGCCGTGAGTGGACTCGAATCGACAACCGAGTGGCGACAACTCCTGGACCTTCCTCGACCTCGATCGATAGAGGCCCTCTTTGGCGCCGCTAAGTCCAATACCGCTGAATTCACCGCAGATGGATTTACAGATGGCCAGTTCCACAGTTCTGAGGATCGAGCGCGGGCGATGTCCATCACCGTTGGTGATCTTGTGGTCGACTTCTCTCGACAGTTAGTTGATCACACCATCTTTGAGGCGTTGATCAACTTGGCAAAGAGCCGTGGTGTTGAAGCAAAGTGGCGTCAATTGCGCTCGGGTGAGTCGATCAATACCACTGAAAACCGAGCTGTGGGACACGTCGCATTGCGATGCCGTCCCGACGAAGAGTTCATGATTGGCGGTCGCAACGTCGTTCCCGAGGTACACGCCACACTTCGTCGTATGGAATCTCTGGCCCAAGGACTCCGCCAGGGAATTGTGAC
>JBJOFA010000065.1:0-6590 GCA_046049015.1 Actinomycetota bacterium
CGATTCGATGAGCGACGATCCCCGATCAAGTGGCGAACTTTTCATCCACGCAATATCGGTGTTCTCTATCTTTACGCCTTGACCTGGTTCATCTTTTCGCTCTGGACTTCAGATACCTGGTTAACTTGGCTGACCCATCGCTCGGTGATGAACCAGAACGCCATCTTGTTGGTAGTCGCTCTCGGACTACTCATCCCACTGTCAGCGGGAGTCTTCGACCTTTCGATCGCCGGAACTATTTCGGCTTCGGCAGTGACCGTCTCATGGCTCTTGATCGAACCCCAGTGGCCAATACCTTTCGCCATTGCCGCGGCTTTAGCCGTTGGACTGATCGTGGGAGTTGTGAACGGACTACTTGTGGTCAAAATTCATATCGATTCGTTCATCGCAACTCTTGGAATGGGATCGATACTTTCGGCTTACGCAGTGTGGCGTTCCAATAACCGCTCGTTACTTGGTTTCCCCGATGATTTCAAGAATTTGGCCACACCTTGGTTTTGGGGTTTGAACAAAACAGTTCTCGTAGGTCTGATATTGGCCATCATTTTGTGGTTCGTACTCGAACACACGGCCCTCGGTCGATACTTGTTCGCCACCGGAGGCGCTCGTGAGGCCGCCCGTTTGGCCGGCGTCCAAACTGATCGTTACCTCTGGGGTTCGTTGATTACGTCAGCCATCTTTGCCGCACTTGCCGGCGTCCTTCTCGCATCGCAATTCGGATCAAGCCAAGCACAGTCCGGGGCGCCTTACCTCTTGCCGGCATTCGCCGCGGCATTTCTCGGCTCCACTCAATTCAAACGACGTTTCAACGTTTGGGGTGCAGTTCTTGCCGTATTTGTCTTGCAATCAGGTGTCAAGGGACTGCAATTGGCAGGCGTGAGTTCGACTTGGGTGGAAAGTCTGTTCTTTGGTGTGGCCCTCATTGTGGCGGTCGGACTTTCTGCTTTCCGCAAACGGGTACATGGTGGTCAGCGACGGTGGTGGCGACGGGAAGAAAGTGGTCCAGACTATTTTCTCGGACGACTCCTTCGATGGGGTCGCCCGAGAACCGAACAATCAAAGACCAATGCTCAGCAATGGTGGTACGACCCGGAAGACAGCCAAGGTCATCACATCAAGCAATAAACGCCTCCAGTACTTTCATAAATAAACGAAAACAGCAAGACATGAACAAAACGAACGTGATGATTTATCACACTGAGGAGCACGACCAAAAATGAGCCTTGTAGGCGCAAAAGTACTGCGCAAAGAAGACCCCCGACTTTTAACTGGAACGGGAACATTCGTTGATGACTTATCCCCCACCGGTTGCGCATTCGCGTCTTTCGTTACCTCAAGCGAAGCCCACGCCAAAATCATCGCTATCGACATCCGCGAGGCGTTAGCGATACCTGGAGTAATAGGCGTCTACACCGCGGCCGATCTCACCGAGTATCCAGACCTCCCCGGCGGCCTGGCCAATATGGAGCGCCCAGCCCTGGCCCGTAATACCGTTCGATTTGTCGGCGAACCTGTAGCCGTAGTCGTTGCAGAGGATCGCTATATCGCTGCTGATGCCGTGGCTGCAGTTTCCATCACCTATGAGTCCTTACCGGTCATGGTCACCATTGACAGTGCTGCCGCACCCGGGGCCACGCCACTATTCCCTCGCCATGGATCAAATGTGCTGACTGTGGTTCCCACCATGGACGACCTCGAAAGGGAGATCAGTAAATGTGATGGTCGTGCCCATCTCCATGTCGTGAATCAACGTTGCGCCGCGGTGCCCATTGAACCGGTGGCCGTTCTCGCCGATTGGAAACCAAACGGTCTGACGGTTTGGGCCACATTTCAAGCTCCCCATCATCTGCGAAATTATCTAGCAACCTGGTTGGACACGCCTCAGACTATGTGTCGGGTTATTGCCCCCGATGTTGGCGGCGGTTTTGGGGCCAAGATCGTTTGGTATCCGGAGTTCTTCTTGGCTCCGCTTCTTTCTAAATGGTTGCGCCGTCCGGTCAAGTTTTGTCAAACCCGTACTGAGGCCATGATGCAGATGACTCATGGACGAGACCAAGTCCATGACATCGATGTGGGCTTCAGCAAAGACGGCACCATCAAGGCCCTCAGGCTCGTTGTCTCCCAGAACCTTGGGGCCTACGCCGATCCCACCGGTCTTGGTCTGGCGGTTCTCACTACCTGGATGGCCGCGGGGGCTTACCGAATACCTAAGGTCAGCACCTCCTATCGCACCGTTGCCACGAACACCACACCAGTGGCTGCCTATCGAGGTGCTGGTCGTCCTGAAGCGGCGTTCTCAATTGAGCGAATTATTGACCTAGTAGCCAAGCGCACTGGACTAGACCCGGCAGAAGTGCGATTCAAAAATTTTGTACCGCCTTCCGCATTTCCCTATGAAACCCACAATGAGAACGTCGTCTACGACTCCGCTGATTTCCCGGCAGCACTCAAGGAATGTTTGCGCTTGGTGAATTACGAAGATGTTCGCGCCGAACAACAAGCCCGTCGCAATGACCCCTCCAAACCACTTCTTGGCATCGGACTGTCGTGTTGGTTGGAAATCGCCGGCTTTGGCCCCAACGGCTCATTGGAAGGTTTCGGACACTTGGCATCTTGGGAGTCAGCGCAGGTCCGCATTCAACCCGACGGTTCAGCGATCATTTTTGCCGGGTCTTCTCCCCACGGACAGGGACATGAAACGGTTTTTGCTCAGATTGCCTCTGATGAATTGGGCATCTCTTTTGACCGCATCAAAGTTGTCACCGGCGACACCGAAACAGTCCTTCAAGGTATTGGCACCATGGGTTCCCGGGGTGTGCCAACGGGAGGTTCAGCGGTCAAAGTCGCTTCGGCTCGAGTACTCGAAAAGGCCAAGCGAATTGCCGCTCACCTACTGGAGGCTGCCGAAGAGGATTTAGAGGTAGCCGATGACGCTTTCAATGTGCGCGGTTCACCGGGCAAAAAAGTTGGTTGGGGAGATGTGGCTTGGGCGTCCTTCCAACCATTGCGTATTCCACCTGAAATTCAAGCTGGCTCTCTTGAGGAGCGGCTCTTTCAAGAGTCTCCAAACTTTTCGTACCCTTCGGGGGCTTATGCCTGTGTCGTCGAAGTTGATCGTGAGACTGGGAAAGTCACAATTCGCGACATGGTGCTGATTGATGACTGCGGCACGGTTATCAATCCGCTTTTGGCTGAAGGGCAAGTCCACGGTGGAGTCGCTCAGGGAATTGCCCAGGCGCTCTTCGAAGGAGTGGCCTACGACCCTGATACCGGTCAGCCTGTGACGGCTAATCTCCTGGATTATCTCGTTCCCTCAGCGGCCGACTTACCCGAATACATAGCGAGTCGAACCACTACTTTGTGCCCAAATAATCCCCTTGGGGCAAAAGGTATTGGCGAGTCAGGTTCAGTTGGCGCGCCGCCCGCAGTCGTCAATGCCATCGTCGACGCCTTATCTGACTTCGGCGTGGATCACATTGACATGCCGGTGACCCCACAAAAGATCTGGGCCATCATCAACGGCCAAAACATTGAGAGGTCCTGAAATGAATCACGTTGAACTGCGCCTCGCAGAAATGAGTTCACTATGACGTATGAAAACATGACGCATGACAAAACATCACAGTCAATCAGCCGACATGTGGAAGTTGAGATCACCATCAATGGTCGACGCACGGCGCGCACTATTGACGCTCGCACCCTACTTGTGCATTACATCCGCGAGCAGGAACGCCTTACCGGTACTCACGTTGGCTGCGATACCTCGAACTGCGGAGCGTGCTCGGTCTTGATAGATGGCGAGTCTGCAAAGAGTTGTACCGTGCTCGCCGTTCAGGCCGATGGCGCAGCCGTGACCACCATTGAAGGTATTACAGGGCCTTTTGATGGCATGTCCGCAGTTCAAGAAGGATTTCGCCAATGCCATGGGCTGCAATGCGGTTACTGCACACCGGGGATGGTCATGGCCGCAACGAGTTTGCTGGATGAAATTCCTGATCCAACGCCCGAACAAATCAGAAGCGGACTTGAAGGAAATCTCTGCCGTTGTACCGGATATCAGATGATTGTGGAGTCGGTCCGTTGGGCGGCCGAACACTCGTAACTTTCGCTCGAAACTAAGAAGTGCGAATAGTTCGCATCATGCTTTCAATACAAACACGACTGGAATTGCGTAAGAAGTCAAAGTATTCGCCTTGTAAGTAGTCAGCGCGACCCAAAGAGGCCAACTCCGCAGCCATGACTTGAATGGCGATGTCGTGGCGAATGTATTCAGCAGCCAGCATGGCCACTGCTGGATCATCACTCCACAATCCCCAGATGAAGTCTCCTTCAGTCGCTCCAATCACTGCCTCTTGGTGATCGGCCACTACCGAGAAAATTCGGCAGCCGAGAATTTCAAGCACCAACTCAGGAGATGAAAAGTCATGAGCAAATGCGCGCCCCGGGAAAGCTTCTGGGGACCCAAAATGCAGTGATGTCACCTCGACACCACGTTGATGGGCCTCTAAAACTGCCGGCAATATGGCGCCCGCTTCATTGGGCCAGATGGACAAAAAGAGGTATTTCTCCGCCTTGCCAATCACATCGTGCATACTCTGCAAAATGTCTGATTGACCCGTGAGATTTTGTACGACATAACCCTCTTGGCGGGTGGAGAACTGGGGCAAGATCGAGGTCAGCCCGTCCAAACGTCGAGCCACATCCCTTCGGTATCGGGCAATCAGGGTGTCAGCTGGAACAGCCACATAGGTAGCCGCCCCTCCATTTCGACCTTCACGGCGACGAACAGCAATGGCCGCCCCAACCGAGGTCAACTTGGCCAAAGTTTCATAGATAGTGCTGCGAGGAACCCCACTAACTTTGGCTACCTCATACCCATTCAGAGGTTCCGTTGATCCGAGAAGAGCTAGATAAGCCTTGGCTTCGTAACCGGACATGCCCAGGGATTTCAGTAATTCGATGGCCTGATCGATTGTGGAGGTCGACTTCGAATCGGGCACTTTTAAATCATGTCATGAGGATGCGAGTCAGATAAAGGGAAAGTACATAAGTACCGACGACTGTGTCGAAATACCTATCGAACGATTCTCACCACTGCCTAATTAAAGGTCTAGCCGAATCGAACCGGATACGTTCCCCACACCTGACGGGTAGTGGACTGGTCTTGGTGAGGTGGATTATCCGGATCGACTTGGGCTCCGGCCGACAACATGGCCTGCGCCATGACGGTGACTGAGCCCACAAGATGACCGGTTTCTGTCGCGTCAAGTGAGTAATCATCGAGGGACGAGTTGGTATACCGCGGCAATTCCACCCCAGCGGCCAATTCCTGACCCAGGCAGGCATGCAATCCATGTCCGAAGGACAACCCCCACGGCATCGCCCCATCGGGGACTAAGCGCAGGGGATTGAAAAGATCGGCATCGGCACCCCAAATACTTGGATCTCGATTCACGGCATCTTGCCGAATAGCTACCTGGTCGCCAATTGATATTTCTACTCCAGATTTCAAGGTGACATTTTCCAAAGCGACGCGCATAGAAACCGGACTCGCCGGATGGAGTCGCATCGATTCATGAATGAACCTCTGCAAAAGAACTGAATTTGTTATGAGTTGATGTCGATCTCGAGGATGCTCAGAGATCCACTCGAAAATGTGATGCATGGCGTGAACCAATTGATTAGAGGTTGAGTGAGAACCAACCCACGGGAAGTAAGCCGTTTCACGCAGGACCGTCTCAAAAGGAAGTACCAGTCGATCCTGATTGCGCAACAAAGTGGTGAGGACATCTTTGGGCAATTCTTCTTCAGCAATTCGTCCAGCCGCAAAACTTTCCAAAATTTCTAAACGCCGTCGTCGTGAAGGTTCAAAGAAAAGAACTTGGAACTCTTCCAGGGCGGCGTCGCCATCGGCGATGATGGCAGCCTTGTCGCCCACCGCGTGAGCCACTGTCGATGCTCGAGCCAGGCGATCCATGAGGGCATAAATGGCGTCGAGTTCACCGTTGCGGGCCTCCGCATCCCCTTGTCGGTCAGTCGGTTGGTCGGCTCCCATCGGAGATTGACGATCAACTCCAGCAACCAAGAGCGACAAGGTCAACATCGTTCGCCGGGCCAGGGGTAGCAGGTCTCCCCGCCCCAAACTGATGGCTGGTTCAAGCACCTCGGCGATAATGGCCGGAATACGCTCGGCCTCGTACCACTGGAAGGTGTCGCGGCGAAAAAGACGGTTTTCTAAACGGCGGCGATCCAGGTGGGCGGAACCATGCAGATTGACAACAACACCGTCCATGAGTCGGTTTCCCTCGTCATAAAGGGCCTGTCGCAGAGCCTTGTGTCGATAGGCCTCACGGGCATCGGCGAAAGTTGTCAGGGAAATCACAGATACCTCAGTCACTCAATCACTCAAGAGAATCAATGCTTCCAATCTAGAAGCCCGGGCCGATCCCAAAGTCCTCGGTGTCGCTCACGAGCAGGCCAGATATGGTCTGAATATGGCTCAGATTCACTCTTCATCGACGTCAAACACGTCTTCATCAAGTGTGAATGGAACTCCGGGCTCCGGTGCTGGTCGACGTATCGTAATCACC
>JBJOFA010000066.1:0-7193 GCA_046049015.1 Actinomycetota bacterium
GGTGTGCGAAGCCGCCGATCGAGCCATGCAAACGTGTGGTGGAGTGGGCTACAGCCGACATATGCCCTTTGAGCACATCTACCGACATCATCGCCGCTATCGCATTACCGAAGGGGCCGAAGAAATTCAGATGCGCAAGGTCGGCCAACACCTTTTCGGTTTCGGCCGCAAATGATCAATCAGCAAAGATTTGGACTTGACCGGCGTAACTGACACGCACCTCATCGCCGACTGCTCGCAGTTGGGCAATGGGCACCCGCACAGTGACCGATTCACCGTTGGTTAGTCTCACGACGAGTGTGCCGTCATGTCCGTAATACGCACGCTGTTCAACCACGCCAAGAGCGCCAAAGCCGTCGGCGGGGTCAAGGATCATTTGTTCGGGTCGTAACAGCACGGTGGCCTGTTCATGATTGCTGTACGTTGTTGGATCAGTGCCTAGAACGTGACGGGCCACACCGTTTGCGATGGTGGCGCTGAGCAGATTTGCATCTCCGATGAATCGGGCCACCGCAGCCGATGCTGGCGAGTTATAGATCTCGGTCGGAGCACCCTGCTGAGCCACGGTGCCATCGAGTAATACGACCACATGATCGGCAATGGACATGGCCTCTTGTTGATCATGGGTAACCATCACCGTGGTGGTTCCCGTTGAACGCAGGATGGAAATAAACGGTTCATCAAGCAAAATAATCTGCGGGGCTGGGGCTAGGGCGCGAGCAAGTGCCACCCGCTGTTGTTGACCACCAGAGATCTGCGATGGGCGTCGACTGCCGAGACCATCTAATCCGACCAGATGCAACATCTCATCGAGTCGAGGGTTGGATCGGCGCCAACGATGACTGCGTTGATGGCGTGACAAGCCGAATTCAATATTGCGGGCCACTGTGAGATGCGGAAAAAGGGCCCCATCTTGGGGAACGAATCCGACGCCGCGGTCTTCCGGAGGAATTGAATGGTGGTTATCGCAGACCACTTGACCGTCGATGATGATGCTTCCCTGATCGGGGCGTTCAAATCCGGCAATGAGTCGCAAGATCGTGGTCTTTCCTTGACCCGACGGACCGAGCACGGCGGTCACTTGACCAGCGGGGGCCACGAAGGAAACGTCGTTGAGAACTTGCACCGCGCCAAAGGATTTGGAGAGGTGGGAGATCTCGAGAGCGGTGGGGTGTGAAGCAGTCATGATCGGATGGTGGCGAGCGCCGTCGGTAATGCTACGAAGATGATGAGGGCTAATGCATAAGGACCAGCAGCGGCATAGTCCGAAACGGTGGTCTGCGTCCACAACCGGGTAGCCAAAGTTTCAGTCCCCGTCGGACGAAGCAGCATGGTGACGGGCAGTTCTTTCATGGCGGCAAGTAAAACCAACGCCGACGAGGCTGCGATACCGGGAACGATGAGGGGCAAGCTGACTCGGCGGACGGTTTGGAGCGGAGTCGAACCTAATGAACGGGCTACATCATCAAGAGTGGGCGGTATCTGGGCCACGATGGCGCGAATTCCACCAACTGCCAAAGGCAGAAAAAGTGCAACGTAGGCCAAGACCAACAGCGGTGCTTCCAAGTACCACGAGGGCAAAAACCGAACACCGATGAAAACCATGGAGATGGCCACGACGACTCCGGGAAGAGCGTGGGTGACATAGGTCGATCCGGCGATGACTGATGCGGTGCGCGAGCGGTATTTGCCGGCAAGTAACCCGATGGGCAGAGCGAGAATCACTGTTACCAAAGCGGCCACGAATGAATACCGCAAGGATCCCCAAAGGGCTATACCGACATCACCAATATCTTGATCGCTGCCGTAACGAGTGACCCATTGCAAGACACGCCAAATCGGAAAGGCCAATGAGACGGCCACCACGAGGCCTAAGGCAACTTGAAAGACAATTTCCGAAGCACCTAGCCGAATGCGAATGGGATGGTTTACTGCACGCGGGTTCATAGTGGCCACCGACCGGCCACGCACTAGCGCCTCAGCGGCGATCAGCATGAGCGCCAAGATGATGAGCAGGAGAGCCAGCACCGCGGCGCGACTGGGATTGAAGCCGGCCCGATACGCCCCGTAGATCACCCAGGTGAAGGCATCGAAGCGCATGGTGGCCACAGCACCGAAATCACTCAGGACGTAAAGAGCTACTAAGAGAGCACCGGCAGCAATTGAACTTCGCGTCTGTTGGGCCGAGAAAAGAATGAGGCGCACCACTCCACCGCGATGATGAATAGCGGCGAGTTCATCGAGGGCCGGGTCAAGACGACTGAAGGCTGCAGTGACGGGCAAAAAAATGTATGGGTACGAGGCAATGGTGAGCACTAAGAATGCCCCCCAGAATCCTGCTAACGATGGACGCCAACTGACCCAGGCAAAGGCTGCCAAATAGCTGGGAATAGCCAGAGGCAAAGCCAACACAACTCGCCAGATATGGCGGCCGCGCAAGGTGGTTCGAGTGACCGCCCAGGCTGCGGGGACCGCAATGAAAAGACACATGGCCGTGACAGTGACCGCCAGGGCCAAACTGCGCACGACCAAGCGCATGGTGCGTTCGCGCCAGATCTCGTCCCAAACATAGACAAGCCCGCGATCGAGAGCCACGTCGATCAAATAAGCCAACGGGGCCAGAGACGCCAGACCGGCCAGCACCGCTGGAATCAGCAGTGTGGCCGGCAAGGCAGTGCGGCGCGAGGCGCTAATCACCAGAGCAGTGTGCCTCTACAGCGTGAGAAGTCCGACATCGGCTAACAATTCCTGTGTTTCAGCGATGCTGATCAGATCAGACAAATCAATAGCTGGTGGATCGAGCTCTTCGAGGCTGGGCAGATTTTCGTAAGCAGAAATACCCGGCGCAAGGGGATATTCAAAGGTTCGAGTCACGAAATACTCCTGAGCGGCATCGCTGGTGAGATAGAACACGAAGCATTGAGCCGCTGCGGAGTTGTCACAGTTGCCAATGACGCCGGCACCGGCCACGTTCAATAAGCCACCAACATCGCCGGGAGCTAAATATTGATTCTTGGCCACAACCGCCTCGGCTCCTTCGGCGGCGATTTTCTCGTACAGGTAATAGTGATTGACCAGACCAATGGCGACTTGTCCGTCATTCACAGCATCGCGGATTGCGGCGTTCTTTTCGAAGGGAACGGGGTTGTTGGCAGCAAACGCCTCGAGCCATTGACGAGCGGCATCCTCACCGCGAATCACGCGCAAGGCGGTGACAAAGGATTGCCACGAAGCGTTGGTGGGGGCAAAGCCGATACGTCCCTCCCAAGAGGGATCAAGTAGTTCGTCGATGGTTGTTGGGGGCGTCTCAACCAAGGTCGGGTTGTAAACGAGCACGCGTAGCCGTCCGCTGGCTCCAACCCATTGGTCATCGGCGGAACGGAATTCTTCGGGAATGCGATTCAGAGTTTCCTCGTTCAACGAAGTGAACAAACCGGCTTGAGCCACCGCACCCAGGGCCCCGGCGTCCTGAGAGAAGAAAACGTCTGCCGGCGAAGACGATCCCTCAGTCAGGATCTGTCCGGCAAGTTCGCCACTGTCGGCGTAGCGAGCCTCCACCGCAACACCGGTGTCCGAGGTGAACTGCGAATAGAGATCGGCTACTAATTTTTCGCCGCGACCGGAATAAACGGTGATGGAACCACTGACATCGGCGCAGGGATTTGCGGCGAGCTCGACTTCAGTAGACAGAGGTGCCGAACTGGTATCCGGAGTGGAATCGGGGCTCGCAGTTTCACTGCCGCAGGCGCCGAGAACGATGAAGGCACTCAACCCGATGGCGGAAGTTCGGATGAAACGATTGGTCATGAAGTTGTCTCCTCATCGTCTGGTAAGTCTGTTAGGAGAACCTAACAGATGTTAGGCATTCCTGACAACTAGTGATTTTCGACCAGCCACAGTTGACCCGGGGGAGGGCTAATTCTTCGTTACCCTGCAGGTATGTCAGCGACCCGCAAAACCCCTGTCGATATCAAACCTCGGAGTCGGGATGTCACCGATGGGATACAAAAGGCTGCCGCCCGAGCCATGTTGCGGGCAGTAGGCCTCACCGACGCCGACTGGGAAAAGCCGCAGATCGGGGTGGCGTCATCATGGAATGAAATCACGCCTTGCAATATGTCCATTCGTCGTCTCACTGCGGCAGCCAAAGAAGGAGTGAGATCCGCAGGTGGTGTAGCGCTTGAATTCGGCACCATCACCGTGAGCGATGGCATTTCTATGGGCCACGAGGGAATGCGCGCCTCGCTCGTGAGTCGTGAAATTATTGCTGACTCGGTGGAAGCAGTGATGCACGGTGAGCGGCTGGATGGTCTGGTAGCGACCGGAGGCTGCGACAAAAGCATGCCCGGAATGATGATGGCGATAGCGCGACTCAACTTGCCAGCGGTCTTCATCTACAACGGATCGACATTACCGGGATACCTCAACGGTCAAGCACTCGATATCACATCGGTCTTCGAAGCCATTGGGGCCTGTGCTGCCGGGACCATCACTGAGAAAGAACTTCACGACATTGAACGCAATGCTTGCCCTGGTGAAGGTGCGTGCGGCGGAATGTTCACGGCGAACACCATGTCGTCGATTGGTGAAGCATTGGGCCTGTCATTGCCAGGCTCGGCATCTCCACCCGCAGTTGATCGTCGACGGGAAGATGATGCTCGGCGCGCCGGAGTGGCAGTGGTGAATATGTTGCGTCTCGGTTTGCGACCGCGCGACATCTTGACCAAAAAAGCTTTTGAAAATGCCATTGCATTAACGAATGCGCTCGGTGGCAGCACCAATGCCGTTCTTCATCTCCTCGCCATTGCTGCTGAAGCTGGTGTGCCCTTGGAATTGGAAGACTTCAATCGCATTGCTGCTCGCGTTCCCCACATCGCTGACATGAAGCCCGGTGGAAAGTTCCATATGACCGACTTGGACCGCATTGGCGGTGTGCCCGTGGTGCTGAAACATTTGCTGGATGCCGGTCTCCTTCATGGAGATGTGATGACCTGCACCGGACGCACCATGGCCGAGAATTTGGCTGAGATCGATCCACCGGCACCAGATGGTGTGGTGGTGCATCCTCTTGATGCTCCGATCAACACCGAAGGTGGAATTCTGGTGTTACGCGGCTCGTTGGCTCCGCAGGGCAGTGTGGTGAAAGTTGCCGGACTCTCTCAGGAGCAGCGTTTGTTCGAGGGAACGGCGCGCGTCTTTGACGGTGAAGATGGGGCGATGGCCGCGATTATGGCTGGCGAGATTCAGCCGCAGACGGTTCTGGTCATTCGTTATGAAGGTCCGAAGGGTGGGCCTGGAATGCGCGAGATGTTGGCGATCACCGGAGCATTGAAAGGTGCTGGCCGCGGATATGACTGCGCCCTCATCACCGATGGACGTTTCAGCGGAGGCACCTGGGGCTTTTGTATTGGTCACGTCGCTCCAGAAGCAGTTGACGGCGGACCGATTGCCTTTGTTCGCGACGGTGATCGCATTCGTATTGACGTGGGACAGTTGGCCCTGGACCTTTTGGTCTCCGATGAGGAACTAGCTGCCCGTCGTCAGGGTTGGACACCAAACCCGCCGCGCTACACCACCGGCATCCTCGGCAAATTCGCCCGCCTGGCTCAAGGAGCTGAAAAGGGCGCCATCACCAACTTCCTCTAAGAGGAACGCCAACGGGCGACGGCGCGCCAGCCGTTCAACCCCAAACCCAAAAATATGGTGGCAACAATGACGAAAGCCGTCGCGGTTCCCCCATCGAAGACGGCCTTGCGCAGAACCATGCCAATAAAAACGGTGCCAACCCAGAGTGTCACACCGGCCGAGACACTCAGCGGTGGAATGCGACGGGCGATTAGGACCACCCAGATGATTCCGAGAGCAATCAGGAATGGCGCGGCGACATCGAAGACACCTTCGGCATCCACGGTGCCATCGTGATTTCGACGACCAATGACCACAAAGATAAGCACGGTGACAACATCAGCAAGCGCGCTCCACAACTTGAGGCGAGTTGATGATGCAGGGTTCGACGAGATCATGAGGTGGTACCTGTTTTGAGATGGGTCACGGTGACGTGTTCAATAGTGACTACCGCGTTGTAGTCAGGAATACGACTGGCATCATCATTGAGTCCGGCGTCAATGAGCACGTTCCCCTCCGGCCAATGCACCTGCAATGAACGGCGGGGGAGATCAACGATTTTGGCTCGACCGATGTAGCGACCAACCTTGCTGATGGCCACCAGGCGGTCATCTTCAGCGATCCCAAGTTCGCGAGCATCATGTGAACTGATGTAGATGGCATCACGACCAGCGCCGGTCAAGGGATCGGTCTCGTTGAAAATCATGGAGTTGAACTGTTTGCCGCGCCGAGTGCTGAGGAAGAACTCATCGGGCTGCAGAGCCAAGGGTCGAACATCGAGATTGGTGAAGTTGGCGCGGCCCCCGGGAAGCGGGAATTCGCCGTTGGCACAGAGATGACGTCCGCCGTATTGAACGGCGTCGTGCACCTTGGAGAGAGTTTCAATTCCGGCATAAAACGGAACAACCTCGGCAATTTCAGTGCGGAGGGCTTGATTGTCGGGCCAGTTGAAATACGGCGCCAATTTGGGGTCAAAACGGACGGCAAGTTCGGCAAAGATGCGCCACTCACTGCGCGCCTCGCCGGGAGGGTCAACGATTTGGGGGCTGAAGGCGATCTGGCGTTCAGTGGTGGTGCTGGTTCCTCCGCCTTCTTGTTCGTAGCGCGTTGCTGCCGGCAGCAAAATGACGTCATCGCCATCAAGCAACATTTGATTTGTGATCACTATGTCTTGGTGCACTCGTAGCGGTACACGTTCGAGAGCAGCGCGCACCCGTTGCGGATCGGGCATCACATCGAGGAAGTTCGATCCATCCAAAAAGAGCACATCGAGAGCATCCTTCTCAGCGGCCAACACCATTTCGGGGGCAGTAATACCGGCAGTAGATGGCACTGTGAATCCCCATTGGGCGCTCATTTCGCGAGCGGATTCGGCGCTGATGGTGACGCCACCGGGAAAAGCGGTGGCATAGGCCCCCATCTCAGCTCCGCCTTGGACCCCGGAATGTCCGCGAATGGGCATGAGTCCGGCACCATCTCGTCCGACATTGCCACGCGCCAGGGCCACGTTGACAATGGCTTGTACTCCTTCAACGCCATAGCGGTGTTGGGTGATACCCATACTCCAG
>JBJOFA010000067.1:0-6539 GCA_046049015.1 Actinomycetota bacterium
CAAGTTGTGACTGCTGCTCAACATCTTCACGGTCGAATCGGCGCCGATGTTGATTACCCCGTGCACCGCTACTTCTTGTGGGGTATTCAGTTGGCCAGCGTTCTTGGTTCAGCGAGCGCTCATCTAGCCCGCCTGGGATCTCTCATCGCTCGTACATAAATACCCATTCGAATACATGATTTTGAAAAACACGAAGGAACTCTCATGACCACCCTTGCCACAACTCGCACCTTTACTTCGGTGCACGTCGGCGACGAATTACCCAAGTTGGATGTGCCGCTCACACGCACCTTGATTGTCTCAACGGCCATCGCCACTCGTGATTACCAAGTCGTGCACCATGATCCTTCGATTGCCGCCGAGCGGGGCTCTCAGGACATCATCATGAACATCCTCACCTCAAACGCCTTCGTTGGTCGGTTCGTCACTGATTGGGCCGGACCGAACGCCATGATTCGCTCGGTCAAGGTTCGTCTGGGTGCCCCTAATTATCCGGGCGACACCATGCACGTCACCGGGGCCGTCACTGCTATTGATGAAACCACAAAGACCATTACCGTGGCCGTTAAAGGGGCGAACTCACTTGGTGATCACATGAATGCCACCGTCGAGGTGGTCCTGCCATGAGTATTACTCGAAAAGGAAACGCCCTAGGCGGACGGGCCGCCATCGTGGGTATCGGAGCCACTGAGTTCTCCAAGGATTCCGGACGTAGCGAAATGAGTTTGGCCTGCGAGGCGGTGGCCGCGGCCATTGCCGATGCCGGGCTACAGCCCACCGATGTGGATGGCATGGTCACCTATTCCACTGACAACAATCCCGACGTCGAAATCGCTCGTCATGTGGGCATTGGTGCGCTGCGTCATTTCAGCCGCGTCCATTATGGCGGTGGCGCAGCCTGTGGAACAATCGTGCAGGCCGCCATGGCGGTTGCCAGTGGCGTTGCCGATGTGGTGGTTTGTTATCGGGCCTTCAATGAACGAAGTGGTCGGCGATTCGGAGCTGGCGTACAGGATTTGGAAATGGCCGCTACCGCCGAGCGCGCCCAGTTTTCTTGGACCACACCTTTTGGATTGCTCACTCCTGCTTCCTGGGTGGCCATGGTGGCTCGTCGCTATATGCATCTTTATGGCGCAACATCTCACGACTTCGGACAAGTTGCCGTTGCCGGACGACGACATGCCGCCAACAACCCCCATGCTTGGTTCTACGAGCAACCCATCACCATCGAAGAGCATCAGGCCAGCCGGTGGATTGTTGATCCTTTGCACCTTCTTGATTGCTGTCAGGAAAGCGATGGCGGTCAAGCCTTGGTGGTCACCAGTGCTGAACGCGCCCGTGATCTTCCCAATACGCCCGCAGTGATCGTGGCTGGAGCCCAGGGTGCCGGTGCTGAACAATGGACCATGACGTCTTTTTACCGGGATGACATCGCCCAACTGCCAGAGATGAAAGTGGTGGCCGATGAATTATGGACCTCATCAGGTTTGACCCCCGCAGATATTCAGACTGCCATCCTGTACGACCACTTTACGCCCTATGTTCTTATGCAGTTAGAAGAGTTCGGGTTTTGCCAACGCGGCGAAGCCAAAGATTTCATAAAGGACGGAGCATTGGAAATCGGTGGTCGACTACCCATCAATACCCACGGAGGTCAGTTGGGTGAGGCCTACATCCACGGCATGAACGGCATTGCCGAAGGTGTCCGCCAGATCCGCGGTACGAGTGTCAATCAGGTAGATAGTGTCGAAAACGTGTTGGTAACCGCCGGCACCGGAGTGCCCACCAGTGGGCTCATTTTGGGGGTCCCGCGATGAATAATGAAATCGCCTTTGAAAATCTTGATGTCATCTCTAATGAGGCCTACAAAAACGGCCCGCCACACGAGTTACTAGCGCGTCTGCGTCGCGAGGCTCCCATCACTCGGCACCGCGGTATCGAAGAGGGTTACCCCGAATGGTTCTGGGCGATCACGCGCCATGCTGACGTCGTCGAAGTCAGCCGCAAATTCCAGTCGTACTCGTCGGCCAAAAAGGGCTCGTTGATGAATGAGAACCGGCCGGACTTGGAAGCAGCTCGACTCATGATCGACTTGGATCCACCGGATCACACTCGCCTTCGCAGCCTGGTCAATCGAGGCTTCACGCCCAAGGCCATGAACATGCTGGAAGAGCACTTCCGCGAAGTGGCCGTAGAACTCATTGAAGATGCCCTTCAGGAATCCACCATCGATTTCGTCGATCGCGTCTCAGCGGAATTACCACTCATTGCCATCGCCGAGTTAGTGGGTATCCCAGTCGAGGACCGGCGCAAGGTTTTCCATTGGTCAAACACCATGATCGGTACCACCGATCCGGATTTCTCCGGCGGTCCTGAAGACGCCCAAGTCGCTGCTGCTGAGTTGTATATGTACTCCAATGAATTGGCCCTGCAGCGCAAAGAGAATCCCAAAGACGACATCATCACCACCTTGATTTCTGAACACGAAGGTGATGTGCTCAGCGAGCACGAGTTCGACTTGTTCATGTTGCTGTTGGCAGTGGCGGGTAATGAGACCACCCGTAATGGCATCAGCCATGGTGTGTTGGCCATGATTGAAAATCCCGATCAGTGGAACAAACTCAAAACTGATCCCGGTCTGGTGAATTCGGCCGTCGAGGAAATCCTGCGCTGGGGCACTCCGGTCAACAACTTCCGCCGTACGGCAACGTGTGATGTGGACCTGTACGGGGTGCATATTGCCGAAGGCGATCCAGTGGCCATGATTTATCCTTCGGCGAATCGCGATGAAGAAGTGTTCGCCGATTCATTCAAGTTCGACATCACTCGGAATCCGAATCCTCACGTCACCTTCGGAGGTGGAGGTCCGCACTTTTGTTTAGGGTCGAACTTGGCTCGCCTGGAGATGCGTATCTTGTTCGAGGAGATGGCGAAGCGTATTGACGGTATTGAACTCACTGGTGAGGTGAAGAAGTTGCGCTCCAGCTTCATTCATGGCATCAAAGTCTTGCCAGTGGCTCTCACCGCACGCTGAGGACTACAGTTGGGATCCAGTTCAACAAAGGAGCTCCCATGGGTCAGCCCGTCATTATTGAGGCCGGTCGTTCGGCTGTAGGCAAGCGCAACGGCTCTTTCGCCGATACTCATGCCGCCACTCTTCTTGGCCACATTCAGGCCGGGGTACTCCAACGGGCGGGCATTGATCCCATGTCAGTTGGTCAAGTCATTGGTGGTTGCGTGACCCAAGCTGGCGAACAGGCCAGCAATGTCTCGCGCACCGCCTGGCTCAATGAAGGGCTTCCATGGCAAGTTGCGGCCACCACCATTGATTGCCAGTGCGGTAGCAGCCAGCAGGCCAATCACATGATTCACAATATGATCGCCGCCGGTGTGATCAATTCCGGTATGGCTTGCGGAGTTGAACACATGAGCAAAGTGTGGTTAGGCGCCAATGTGCCGCGTCTCGGTGAGGGTACCGATATCACCTTCGTGAACGGCAGTTCCAAGCCCGCCGAGTTCGCTCTTGACATGCCCGATCAATTCGGCGCCGCCGAGCGCATTGCCCAACGTCGCGGTATCACTCGTGAAGATGTGGACTACCTCGGATTGATTTCCCAGGAAAAGGCTATCCGCGCCACTACCGAGGGACGCTTTGAACGCGAGATCATCCCCGTGGACGTCACCGATGCCGAGGGCAAAGTAACCACGGTTTCCCGTGATGGTGGCCTGCGTGAAACTACTGCTGAAAAATTGGCCGCCCTGAACCCGGTGATGCCGGGTGGGATCCATACCGCCGGCAACTCCAGCCAAATTAGTGACGGTGCCGCAGCAGTGTTATGGATGGATGAGGATCGGGCCCGAGCCGAGGGATTCAAACCGCGAGCTCGTATCGTCGCGCAGTGCCTGGTTGGCGCCGAGCCCTACTACCACCTCGATGGTCCGGTGCAGGCCACGGAAAAGGTCTTGGCCGACGCCGGCATGACCATGAAGGACATCGATATCGTGGAAATCAATGAAGCCTTCGCCAGTGTGGTGTTGAGTTGGGCTCAGGTCCACGGGGTCAGCCGCGATGATTTGATGTCCAAAGTGAATGTCAATGGCGGAGCTATTGCTCTGGGGCATCCGGTTGGTTCAACAGGTAGTCGTTTGATCACCACGGCGCTTCATGAATTAGAGCGATCCGATAAGGAATTCGCTCTCATCACCATGTGCTGTGGTGGCGCGGTTTCAACCGGCACCATCATTCAACGCATCAACTGAAATGCCTCGTGACGCTGCTGACACCAGAGCCGCCTTACTCGAAGCGGGGCGGCATCTGTTTGCCACCGAGGGTGTCCATTCCGTTCCTCTGGTCAGCATCATCAAGGCGGCGGGCCAATACAACAGCTCAGTAGTGCACTATCACTTTGCTACTGATGGTCTTGATGCACGCACAGGCCTGCTAATGACCATAATTGCCATGGAAGATGCCAGCGTCGAGGTCGAACGGCAGTTGATGATGGACATCATCAGAAAGCAGGGCCGTCTCAACGACATCCCAGCACTGGTGCGCGCCGTGATCATTCCCATGGTCCCGAAGTTTCGTGATACCGCGGGACTGGAGTATTTGGCGATCATCAGCCAAATGCTCGAAATTTTCAATACTTGGGATGCCGGCGGACCGCGCATGCCTAGCAGCGCGTTCGAAGTCTTCGACGCAATCCAAAAAGCGTTACCAAATAACTTGCCGTCTAAAGTGCGACGGGAGCGAGTTGTGCGCTTCCTGGTGATGTCAGTCGAAGCCGTCGGGTCCCACGCCCGCTACTTGAGTTCGCTGGAAACGCAACCAGAGAGTCCCAACCGCTTGGAAACTCGGGCATTCGTGGAGAACCTGATCGATATGGGAGTCGGAGCCTTGACGGCACCTCGACTCAGCGAGTTGAGCGAACGAGACCTAGACCTGCTGTAGCAACCAGTTCGCGCTGAATCTCGTTCACGCCACCGCCGAAGGTATTGATCTGGGCGGCCCGGGCAGCCCGCTCGACCTCACCGTGGATGACTGCGCCGGTTGAACCATCGCGAAGGTGCGAGACCGGACCAAGAAT
The DNA here is from genome assembly GCA_046049015.1 of Actinomycetota bacterium. Taxonomy (GTDB): domain Bacteria; phylum Actinomycetota; class Acidimicrobiia; order Acidimicrobiales; family Ilumatobacteraceae; genus Casp-actino8. Next base: position 5,085 of record JBJOFA010000067.1, read on the forward strand.
TCCCTGCATGATGCGATAGACCTCGACAGCCTTTTCGGTACCAAATACCTTGACCCCGCTGGCCTCGGCTGGTCCGAGCGTGTTATCAGCCACTGACTGAGCCAATTTCCAAGTCATCAAGCGAATGGCGTCGAGTAAGGCATGGCACTTGGCCAAATCAGATTGCACCCAGGGAACGTCAATCATCTTTTCGCCGTCTGGTCCCCCCGACGGTGTGACGCGACTCCAGGTGGTCACATCATCGAGCAACCGCTCGGTCAAACCTGAAAGCGCAGCCAATCCCACTCGTTCATGATTGAGCTGCATGGTGATCAACTTCCAACCAGCATTGATACCGCCGATGACGTTTGCCTTCGGGACTCGCACATCGGTGTAATACGTGGCCGTCGTGGTGACGCCACCGACAGTTCTAATTGGAGTCCACTCGAAACCTGGTGAAGCCGTGGGCACGATGATGATGGTGATGCCCTGATGTTTAGGAGCCTCGGTATCGGTGCGACAGGCCAGCCAAACATAATCAGCCTGATTCGCACCCGAGGTGTACACCTTGTTGCCGTTGATGACCCACTCATCGCCATCAAGAACTGCCGAGCAGCGAAGACTGGCCAAGTCCGTCCCAGCTTCTGGTTCGGTGTAACCAATGGCAAAGTTGATCTCGCCAGCCAGGATTCCCCTCAGGTACTGATCTTTTTGTTCCTGAGTGCCATGGGCCATGATGGCTGGCCCCACGGTATTGACCGTGACGAATGGAAACGGAGCGTGGGCCCGTTGGATTTCGTCGAACATGATGAACTGATCGGTGGCGGGGCGACCGTGTCCGCCGTACTCTTTGGGCCAGCCCAGACCGAGCCATCCATCGGCTCCCATCTTGCGCACCAGTTCACGAAATAGCGGGCGTCCTTCACCGGACTCTCCCAATTCTTCGCGAACTGCTGGGGTGAGCATGGCTGCAAAGTATTCGCGCAGTTCTTTGCGAAGGGCTTGTTGATCCGGGGTTTCGGCCAGGTACATGGGCTCACCTTATCTAGTATCTGACGGGTCGTCAGAAGTCAGATCGGGGATTTCTGCACCAATCTGAGCCGAATTTGACCCAGAAACTTTCAGGGAAATCTGCCACTCAAAATTACAAGGTGCGGTGGTCAAGAGGCCTCCGTCCCACTAGACACGTGTAGGTGACCTTGACCGTTCAGCAGCTCTATCCGGCTCCCAGCCGGAGGCCAATTGCTGAGCTCTACGACCTGTCAACTCGGCAACGGCAAGGAGATCGACCATGGGTTGTCATGACCATGATCAGTGCCGCCGATGGCGCTATCGCCGTCGACGGAGTGTCAGCAGCTCTTGGCAATGCGACCGACCGCGAAATCTTCCTCACCTTGCGGCGCGCCGCCCAGGTCATCTTGGTTGGTGGCGAGACCGTTCGTTCCGATGCCTACTCGCCTGTTCCTGAACATCAGA
>JBJOFA010000068.1:0-6526 GCA_046049015.1 Actinomycetota bacterium
ACCAAGATTGGCTAAGTCACTTCCGCTTCCTGGTTCGCTGAACAACTGACACCAGAAATCTTCACCCGAGAGCAATCGCAGAAGATAGGTATCTTTTTGCTCTTGAGTCCCGGCGTAAATCAGTGTTGGGCCGGCCCACCCGATACCAATGGGATTTGCCGGTCGCCGTACCCCCGCTTGATTCAATTCATCATCGATAATCAACTGGTGAATTGGATCGGCATCAAGACCATAGGGACGTGGCCAATGGGGAGCCACCAGTCCAGCCTCTGCAAGGGCCCGACCTGAGGGCTTGGGATTGTCTCGTAGCCATTGCCGTATTTCTTGTCGGCGGGGGTCATCGTGTCCTGGCACTTGGAAATCCATGACCCGACCCTATTGCAGCAATTCCTGGCGAACCAGGTATAGGACATACCATCGGCTCCTATGACCGGGTGGAATTTCGCGACTGTCTTTGAAGAAATAGCCGCTCGCTTGCCCGATGCCCCGGCTCAAGAGTACGCCGACCAGGTCTATACCTGGTCGGCCTTTGATCGACGAGCCAATGCTCTGGCGCGGGTTCTCTTGGATCGCGGGATCCAACATCAAGACAAGATCGCTCAGTACCTCTATAACTGCCCTCAATATTTGGAGAGTATTTTCGCCGCTTTCAAAGTCGGTATGGCGCCGGTGAACACCAACTATCGCTACACCGATGATGAACTGGTGTACCTCTGGGACAATGCCGACGCTGTCGCCGTGGTCTTTCACGGAACGTTTACCGCTGTCATAGAGCGAATTCGCTCTCGTGTTCCCCGAATCCATACCTGGATCTGGGTTGACGATCAAACTTCTTCTTGTCCGTCTTGGGCTCTTGACTACGAGGACATTGTCAACGGCTCAACATCGGCAACGTATTCAGACCATGTCACCGCTCCCTGGGGGCGCAGTGGAGACGATCTCTTATTGCTCTACACCGGTGGAACCACTGGCATGCCCAAAGGTGTGATGTGGCGCCAAGAAGATCTCCTGTTGACCCTTGATAGCAACAACAAGAAACGTCTACCGCCGGCACCAGAACCTGGGGTACTCGACGAGCGCACCACCCGTCCCGGACCTCGTAATGTCCCAGCTGCCCCCCTCATGCACGGCACAGGGCTATTCAATGCATTGAGCAATCTGATGGCTGCGGGATGCATCGTGACCATGCCCGGAAGAAAATTCGATCCGGTCGAACTGTTGGACACCATCCAGTCCAAGAAAATCAACTCCATGTCCATTGTTGGCGATGCTTTCGCCAAACCGCTTCTGCGGGTTTTGGATGAACAGCCTGGTCGCTGGGATATTTCCTCCTTACGCGTCATTGTGTCGAGTGGCGTCATGTTCGCCGCCGAGACCAAAGCCGGCCTGCTCGCCCACAGCAACCGTTTGATCATGGTTGATGCACTTGGATCATCTGAAGCCATCGGAATGGCCCAAAACACCACCTCGGCAGATGGAGAAGCGCGAACGGCCACCTTTGAACTTGGTCCGAATACGCGAGTTCTCACCGAGGACGGCCGCGAGGTGCTGCCAGGAAGTGGTGAACTCGGACGAGTTGCCCTGCGTGGCAATACTCCCATCGGTTATTACAAAGATCCGCAGAAATCGGCGCAAACCTTTCAAGTCATCGACGGCATTCGCTGGTCGATTCCCGGTGACTGGGCCAGCATCGACGCCGATGGAACCGTTCACCTTCTTGGGCGGGGCAGCCAGTGCATCAACACCGGCGGCGAGAAGGTTTACCCCGAAGAAGTTGAAGAAATCCTGAAATTACATCCCACGGTCGCTGATGCGGCCGTTGTTGGACTCCCCGACGAGCGATTTGGCCAAGCAGTAACCGCCCTCGTTGAACCACTGCCCGGGCAATCCATCGATGCCGCCGCCTTGATTGCCCACACTCGTCAGCACTTGGCGGCCTACAAATCCCCAAAGCAGATCGTGGAAGTTGACACCCTGGCGCGCGCTGGTAACGGCAAACTCGACTACAAAGCTCTCACTGAGCGGGCGCAAAACGCCCTGCGATAGGGTCATCGAGGCTGTTCAAAGGCCTGAACCATAAAACAACAAGTGACAAGGACGGTAGAGAAATGTCTCGCCTGGGATACGACGGAAAAGTTGCCATCATCACCGGTGCTGGAGGCGGACTGGGGCGTCAGCACGCACTTCTCATGGCTCGTCGCGGGGCCCTCATTGTGGTCAATGATCTTGGTGGATCTGTTGACGGCACTGGTGCAAGTTCTTCGGCAGCTCAATTGGTCGTCGATGAAATCAAAGCTGCCGGTGGTGAAGCAGTAGCTGATACGAATTCCGTCGCCACTCCCGAGGGCGGACGGGCCATCGTGCAGACCGCTATCGATGCTTTTGGACGTGTCGACATCGTCATCAATAATGCCGGCATTCTGCGTGATAAGGCCTTCCACAATATGGAACCCGATCTGTTGAATCCCGTACTCGATGTGCATCTGAAGGGCGCCTTCTATGTCACCCAGCCGGCCTTCGTGAAGATGCGCGAACAGGGTTTTGGTCGCATCATTTCCACCTCGTCAGCTGCTGGTGTCTTTGGCAACTTTGGTCAAACCAATTACGGCGCCGCCAAAATGGGCCTGGTCGGTTTCACCCGTGTCCTTGCCGTAGAAGGCGCTCGATTCAACATCAAAGCCAACGCCATTGCTCCATTGGCACTCACTCGCATGACCGAAGACATCCTCGGAGGATTGAAAGACAAACTCGATCCTGGTTTGGTCTCGCCATTGGTGGCCTTTTTAGCCCACGAGGATTGCCCCGTGAGCGGACAATTGTTCTCAGTCGGTGGAGGCCGCGTCGCTCAGGTATTTCTTGGAGAGACCAATGGTTATTACAACCCGGCCTTGTCTCCCGAAGATGTCCAGGATCACTGGGAGCAGATCACTGACCGACAGGGATACGCCGTACCCAACAACTTGGGCGAAGAAACCGCTCTCTTTCTTCCCTATTTCTCCTAGTCAGGATGGTAAAGATGATCAGCGTCGAAGACTTCGCCCTTGAGACACAACAATGGCTGTCTGAAAACCGACATCTTGCACCGCGCGATTACGGAGCCATCTGTCCTCCTGATGTCGTCGAACAGGGTCTGGCCTGGCAACAGCATTTATTTGCATCTGGCAAAGCCGGCATTCACTGGCCAGTCGAATTCGGTGGGCAGGGCCTAACCGCAGCCCATCAAGCCCAATGGTTGTACGAGTGCGCTCTCGTCGGAGTGCCCGGGGTTTTCAACATGGTGGGACTCGTTCTCGCCGGCGGAGCCATACAAAAATTCGGCACACCCGAGCAACAACGTCTTCATCTCGAAGCCACGTTGCGCGCCGATCATGTCTGGTGTCAACTCTTCAGCGAACCCGGAGCAGGAAGCGACCTTGGATCATTGAGTACTCGAGCCGAACGCGATGGTGATCGCTTCATAGTGAACGGCCAGAAAGTGTGGTGCTCCGGAGGTCGATACAGCAATTGGGGCATCCTGATGGCCCGCACCAATTTTGATGCACCCAAACATGAGGGCATCAGTTTTTTTCTGATGGACATGAACCTTCCTGGCATTGATATTCGTCCACTTAAACAGATGACCGGTGAATCGGAATTCGATGAAGTCTTCTTCACCGATGTTTCGTTACCTGCTGACGCCCTTCTTGGTCCGCTACATGGCGGATGGGGCGTAGGTATGGCGGTGCTGACATCTGAACGGGGCCATATCGGCACAAGTGTGATCTCCTTGGAACGCCGTTTGGAGTCCATATCGCGCCTCGCTGAGGGACGAGACTTATCGCCTACTGAACGCCAGGAATTAGTCAGATTGCATTCACGAGGGACCGCCTTCAAAGCCATGGCGCAGCGTCAGGGACCAATTGCTTCCACGGCGGCGTCGCTGATGAAACTCGGCATCACCGACATGATGTTTGACACGGCCATGTTGCGCGCTGGTATCTCTGGCGCGGCAGCACTCCTCGAAGGCCCGGATGCCTTCGGATTGTTGTCAGCCCCCGGAGGCCGAATCGCCGGGGGCACGAGCCAGGTTCAACGCAATATCATCGGCGAACGCCTGCTGGGTTTGCCGCGGGAGCCCCGGCCACCGCAGACGCATTGAACGACCTCTGCGAGACCAAAACAGCGTTTAATAGGCCAATAAGCATGTCCCCAACATTGGGTCTGGTGAGCCTACGATGCAGGTCGCAAGGTGTTTTCCAGCGGTGCGACAGTCGGTGCTTTTATGTGACGAGCAACACATGAGGTCCGGTCTGCCGGTCGCCCTGAGCAAGGAGGGGCCATGAACGAGTCACCTAAACCAGCCAACAACACTGCCTCGGACCGAAATATCCCCTGGAAACTTCTGGGATTCCTCGTCGCTGCCGCGGTCATTGTTCTGTTCGTCCTGCAGAACCGAACGAGAATGAACGTAAACTTCCTCTTCTTCGAAGTCAATAGTCGTCAGTGGGTCAATCTCTTGGTTGCCGTTGCGCTTGGAGTTATCGCTGATCGCCTTTTCATCGGCATGAGAAAACTCCGACGTAAAGGCAATTGAGGTTCGCGGTACGGATCTAAGCCCCACATGTCCTGAAGTAAGAGAGCCCCATTGTGAAAGTTTCGTCCACCAACGGTGTCAAAGTTGAAGTTCATGATCTCGGCGGAACGGGCTCCAACCTTTTGCTCTCCCATGCCAATGGCTTTCACGGTATGTGTTGGGTCCCCGTTGCCGAGAACCTCATCCGTCGCTTCCACTGCTATTCCTTTGATCACCGCGGCCATGGCGATACTGCTGCGCCCAAGGATTGGAAGGTTTCCTGGGCTGGCTATGGCGCCGATGCTGCGGCAGTTGCCAAATCGATCGCCGAACCTGGTGGCATCATCGGCGTTGGCCACTCCATGGGTGGGGCAACTCTGCTTTTGGCGGCTCTGAAGAATCCCGGACTTTTTCGGGGACTGCTGCTCTACGAACCCATCATCAAACCCGAAGATGTGCGCATGCCCGCGAATCGGCCCAATGGTTTAGCCGAGGGTGCCGAACGCCGTAAGTCATCCTTCAAATCCTTCGAGGAAGCCATAGAGAACTATTCGAACAAGATGCCCATGACTCACTTCACTCCAGAAGCTCTTGAGGCCTATGTTCGTTACGGATTCAAAACTGGCGATGACGGTCGAGTTCACCTGAAATGCAGTCCGGCCCTAGAAGCTGAGAACTTTCGCACGCCCGAGATTCCTAATCTGTGGAAGAAACTGACTGATATCGATATTCCGGTATGGGTTCTGAGTGGACATCCCGAACCCTTTCAGCCGTCAGGGTTTGCCGAGGCCATTGCTGATCGTTTGCCTCAGGGCAACCACATTGAGTACAGCGACTTGGATCATTTCGGGCCATTCGTGGATCCCGTACGCGTCGCTCGGATCATTGACACTTTCGCCGACACTCTTGAACCCTGATGGAGGACTCGACCTCTTCGTCAAAAACGACATCGTCTCTATTTGGTGAGCGAGTTGATCACTTTGACGAACAAGTCGATGAACTGTTGGAGAAGTGGCGTTCATCCGCACAATTAGGACATCTCTTTACTGCGGCCAGCCACCTTGGAGATTTCAGCCTCATCTGGCATCTCATTGGCGTAGCACGGGGCCTCACCAGCGATCGACGGGCCCAACAAGCACTAGTTCTTTCGGCCCTGCTAGGTGCTGAGTCATTACTGGTGAACCAAGGAATAAAACGACTTTTTCGTCGCGAGCGACCAACGATCAGTGGCGATGAACGTTTCGAAGTTCGGACACCTTCGACCACAAGCTTCCCCAGTGGCCACGCCAGTTCAGCATTTTTCGCAGCCACAGTTTTGTCTACCTGGGGCGGACGGCGAACTGCGCCAATGTGGTTTACGGTAGCCAGTGTTGTGGCCGTTAGCCGGGCCTTTGTGCGGATTCACCATGCTTCAGACGTGATTGGTGGAGTAGTTCTCGGTTGCGGACTGGGCCTGATTGTTCGCCCGTTCGCTCGTCGTTTTCGATAGACAGACGTCATGACACGTTCATTCGCCATTACTTGGGACTACCGCTGTCCTTACGGTCGCATTGCCCATGATCACGTCGTCACTGGATTACGCGCCGGGGCCGATTGGGATGTCACCTTTCTTCCTTTTTCTCTCGGACAGTCCCACGTTGAAGACGGTATGCCCGATGTTTGGGACGATCCAGAATCCGATTCAGGATTATTGGCCTTGCAAGTTGGAGTGGCGGTGCGCAATGAACAGCCCCATGCCTTTTTAGATCTGCATCATGCTCTCTTCGAATTTCGACACACTCGCAATGGAAACCTGCGCGATCGAGCCTCTTTGAGCGCGATCCTCCAGGGGTGCGGTTTAGATCCCGTCGCAGTATTCACCGAAGTTGATAGCGGACGTCCCCTTGCGGTTATTAAAGAAGAACACACTCGTTATGCCAACAGCCATGCTGTTTGGGGTGTCCCCGTTTTCATTGTTGGTGATCACGCGGTTTT
>JBJOFA010000069.1:0-6511 GCA_046049015.1 Actinomycetota bacterium
ACGACCGCACTCGATGATCCTGATGAACCACCACAAGCGCTGAGAGTGGCCACGACTGCTAGGAGTGAAATGGCGCGACGTACCTTCATTTTTCCTCTCCGACAGCAGGCTCCGATGGGCTTGAGCCTGCAGCGCGCGATGCGTTGGTCACGATGGCCACGCCGATAAGGATAACCGGCAGAGCAATCGCCATGTTGGCAGAGAGCACCTCATTGCTGAACCAAACACCGAGAACAACCGCTATTGCTGGATTCACATAGGCATAACTCATAGCCAGAGAACCTGAAACATGACCGATCAAAAACGTGAAAGCTGTAAAAGCAACGATTGATCCAAAGATAACGAGATACGCCAAGGCCAGAGAGCTCCTCAAGCTCGGGGCTTGCACATCTTCAGCCATCAATACCGACATCGCCATATATACGACTGCTGCCGCAGCCATCTCAATTCCGGTGGCCATGAATCCTTGCGGCATCTCAATTCGACGACTCAGCGCCGAACCAAAGCTCCAGTTGATGCAAGCCACAAAGACCAGCGAAATCCCACCCCAAGAACCCGAGAGTCCTCCATCCGACATCAAAATGATGACGCCACCAAAACCAATGAGCATTCCCACCCACTCGATCCGACGCGGCCAGTTTCTCCACAAGCCTCCCCAAAGAGACATCATCATGGGTTGGATGGCAATGATTGTGGCCACTAATCCGGTGTCAACACCGCGGTCCTCGGCAACAGTGACCAAACCTAAGCCACCAACGAGGAGAAGTACCCCGATCAAACTGGCGTGACGAATCTGGCGAGGACTTGGCCAGGGAACTCCTCGAAGGCGCAGAACCGTCAGCATGATTCCCGAGGCCAATACGAATCGGGATCCCTGCATGAAAAATGGGGGGAAGGTTTCGAGTCCGATTTTGATGCCGAGATATGTGGAGCCCCATATCACCCAAACCGCTGCCAAAGCTGCAATGACTCCCGGGCTCAAGACGATTTGTGAGTCACTGACCGCATTTTGAGAAGGAGAAGTCTCCGTGACCCCTGGTGGTCTTGGAGAGGGCGGTGTTTCAAGGGACATCGCTTCCAGTCTCGCAGATACCCTTGCGGTTATGGGTGGCGATTTGAACGACGACTCGGCGACTGATGCCCTTGTTCGAACCCTTCGTGATCAAAACTCAACCGACCTCACTACCCCACTTTGTGTTCTTGGTGACTTTGCCTGGGACGTGCTCATTCGCACCAACACTGAATTACTTCGAGGCGGCGACACCTTCGGTGAAGTGATGCTCACCCCCGGTGGTAGTGCCGCCAATGTGGCCGTCTGGGCCAGTCGATCGGGTTTGGCGACTCGCTTTATCGGCAAAGTTGGACGAGATCGTTTTGGTCAACTGGCCCTTGAGGATCTCGAGCGCGAGGGTGTGCGTTCTCATTTGGTGGAAACCGAGGCTCACTCGACCGGTTCAGTGGCAGTTTTTGTCGATCACACCGGACAACGATCCATGGTTTCGGGTCATGGAGCCGACTTTTATCTCATGTCATCTGAACTTCCGACCGAGGCGATTACGACCTCACGTCACCTGCACCTGACGGCTTGGTCATTTTTTACTGATCCACCGCGCTCGGCGGCTCGTAAAGCGGCTCGATTGGCACAGAGTACTGGTGCCACGGTGTCGTTTGATCCGGGATCGTTTCAGATGATCCAGGAAATGGGTGTCGCATCATTCCTGAGCTACACATCAGACCTCTCAATCGACGTCGTTCTTCCGAATAAAGAAGAGGGTCAAGTGCTCACTGGCTGTAGCGATCCCTTGGATATCGCTCGCGGGCTCACTTCACTCTTTCCCGGTGCATTGATAGTTCTCAAACTCGACGCCGACGGTGCCTTGGTTTTAGATGGCGACACCTCAACCCATGTTCCGCCGGCAACCAACAATTTGGTAGACGCCACCGGAGCGGGCGACTCCTTCGCTGGTGCTTTCCTAGCGCGTTACCTCCGAGGAGGAACTGCTGTGGATGCAGCCCAATTCGCAACTCAGGTATCGGCCTGGGTCATTGAACATGTGGGAGCCCGACCGTCGCCCGATAGCCGGCTCAAGCGGATTCTGGCTCAATCTTGATTCCAATACACTCAGCGATTCGGCAGTTGATATCAACATCCGCCGATGAAATGAAATCTCTCAGAGACGAAACGAGGGTTGTTCAATGGATCTAGGACTTCAAGGAAAAAACGCTCTTGTCACCGGAGCTTCTAGCGGACTGGGTCTGGCCACGGCTCGTGCCCTGGCCCAAGAAGGCGTGAACGTGATGTTGGTGGCCCGGTCAGCGGACAAACTCAGTGCCGCTGTCAACACATTTTCACCTTCGGAATCAGTCTCAACACTGATCGCCGATGTCAGCAAAACTGACGACGTCCTTCGAATGGTTGACGACACTTTGGTGAGATTGGGCAGTATCGATATTCTCATCGCCAATGCCGGCGGTCCACCACCAGGAAACTTTGCATCGACGCCATTCGCGGCATATCAAGAAGCACTGAATCTCAATTTGCTATCTACAGTGGCCATGTGCCAAGCGGTCGTCCCTCTGATGAAAAAACAACAATGGGGCCGCATTCTGGCAATCACTTCGTCGTCGGTTCGTGAGCCAATTGATCGCCTCATCTTGTCCAATACCGCTCGCGCTGGGCTGACCGGGTTCTTGAAGACACTGTCTCGAGAAGTTGCTCCTGACGGCATCACAGTCAATTCTTTACAACCCGGACTTCATCTCACCGATCGACTGTCGGCTATCTACCCTGATCCCGAGGCGTTAGCGGCTTCAGTTCCAACCGGGCATCTCGGGGATCCGGATGATTTTGGAAGAGTGGCCGCCTTTATGTGTTCTATTCACAGCAAGTTCGTGACGGGAGCTGCTTTGCCCCTTGATGGAGGCGCACTTCACGGTTTGCAATAACTGGTTTTTTAACTCAGGCGCTTTGAGACTGACGGGCGGCACGTCGCACGGCCTCAACGACATCATCGCCACCCGCTCCTGGCCCAAGGACCTCGGCAACGCCGGCGGCCTTGAGAGAGGCAACATCATCCGGGGGCACGATGCCACCCAGAACAACTGGAATATCTACACCCCTGGCCCGAATGGCCTGTACGACCAACGGCGCCAAAGTCATATGGGCCCCCGACAGCATCGATAAACCGACAACGTCCACATCTTCGTCAACTGCGGCAGCTGCCACCGTTTCAGGGGTTTGGAAAAGACCGGTATAAATGACTTCAATTCCGGCATCTCGCAAAAGGCGCGCCACGATCTTGACACCACGGTCGTGACCGTCAAGGCCAACCTTGGCCACCAAAACTCTTAATGCTTGCTGGTTCACCATGGTGTTCCCTTTCCACATTGGCTGCCGAGCAAACCCCGCTGCCGGCGCCGGTAATCACAAGTTCTGAATTCGCACCACATCAAATAGTCGGTACTTCAACATGACGACCGAATACGCCGGCCATGGTGTTCATCATTTCCCCGACCGTGGCGTAAACCTGCGACGCACTGACGAGAGCGGGCATGAGATTCACTTCGGGATCAACTGCATCCTTGGCAAGACGGTCCAAAGCATCAATGACTGCATTCTCATCTCGATCTTGTTTTACCGAGGCCAAGCGCTGACGTTGTCTGGTCTCATCCTCGTTAGTGATACGCAGGATGTCCAGGTTGGATTCCTCATTTCCCTCGAGGAAGCGATTGACGCCAACCACAACACGTTCGCCCTTGTTAAAAGATCTCTCCAAATCGTAGGCACTATCGGCGATACGGCCCTGGAACCAATTGTCTTCAATGCCCTTGATGCAGCCTTCCAGCATCGAGCCACGACCCATCTCATCGATAGCCGAAAAGATCTCCTCAGCTCTCTTTTCCATTTCATCGGTTAATGCTTCGACAAAATATGAGCCACCGAGCGGGTCAGCCACGTGGACGACATTGGTCTCATGAGCAATGACTTGCTGAGTGCGAAGCGCAATTCGCGCTGCTCGTTCAGTGGGAAGTGCCATGGCCTCATCCATCGAATTTGTGTGCAGAGATTGAGTTCCGCCAAGTACTCCAGCCAAAGCCTCTATTGCCGTTCGAACAATATTCACCTCAGGCTGCTGAGCAGTAAGCGATACGCCGGCAGTTTGCGTATGGAAGCGAAGTTGCAGCGACCGTTCCGCTTGAGCACCGTAGCGATCCTTCATCCACCGAGCCCAAATGCGTCGTGCGGCGCGATATTTGGCGATCTCTTCGAAGAAATCAATATGAGCATTGAAGAAAAAAGAAAGTCGGGGCGCAAAAGCGTCAACGGCAAGTCCCGCCTGACGCGCTAACTCCACATAGGCAAATCCGTTGGCCAATGTAAAGGCCAGTTCTTCGGCCGCCGTAGAGCCAGCCTCACGAATGTGATACCCAGAGATGGAGATCGAATTCCATCGGGGCATTTCCGCAGCGGTAAAGGCCACCGTGTCGCGCACCAAACGCATCGACTGGCGAGGAGGGAAAACAAACTCTTTTTGAGCCTGGTATTCCTTCAAGATGTCATTTTGCAAAGTTCCACCGAGACGGGATCTCTGGATGCCCGACTTTTCGGCTTGAGCCACGAACATCGCCAGAATCACCGCCGCTGGAGAGTTGATAGTCATTGATGTTGTGATGTTGGATAAATCAATATCGGCAAAGAGATCGCTCATATCCGCCAAAGTGTCAATGGCTACCCCGCAACGGCCAACCTCTCCGAGGGCCATCGGATCATCAGAGTCGAGTCCTAGCAGCGTCGGCATATCAAAGGCCGTCGACAGACCGTCACCACCAGCTTTGAGGATGTCCTTGAAACGCTGATTGGTCTCTACGGCTGTGCCAAATCCGGCAAACATCCGCATGGTCCAAAGCTTTGATCGATACATGGACGCATAAGGGCCGCGGGTGTAGGGATAAACACCGGGAAACTCACCATCCGGCGGACCGTAAACCGGCTCCAGCGGGATGCCCGACATGGTCTGAGGGGCATCATTCCTCAAAGGGGAATTCTCGAAGGCCCGTTGCCACTCGTCATGTGGGGATGTCATGTCCTCATTGTTATCCCCGCTCACCGATTTTCTCCATCTGAGCCCGAGGAGGACGCTGGCGGGAGAGCGCAGGCTGCGGTTCCACCGGGAAGACGATGGCGATTTCGGGCTACCCAGCGGTACAGAACGCCACACACCTGCCGGATGCCGGGAATCAACATGATGCCTCCCAAGACTTTCCAGCCCCGACCAGCAAAAAGCAGTAAACGCGCCACGGCAATTTCACCAGAGCTGATTCGACCCTGGGCATCAACGAATTGAACTGCGGTCTCGCACTGTTCTTGGGTGAGACCTAGAGCCGTCAGATCAGCCCTCTGCCAGGGAGTCATATTGGGATTGTGCTTCATCCATTTTTTGGCCCACTCCACACTGCTGGTACAAAAGGCACAGTCTCCATCAAAAATCAAAGTCGACGACCTAGCCACATTTGAAGATGAGTTTGTCTCGCCCATACCGTCAGTGTGCCAAATGATTTGAGTTTCAGGCAGATTTACCTTGGGGCAAATTTGATCCGGTAGCTCCGAATCTCGAACGGAGCAAAGTTCAAGTCCACCTGAGCATGGCCCTCGCCGCCATCTTTCCATGTGATTTCTGAATTGGGATGGTGATCGATTTCCTCAAGAGCATTACAACGCTCGACATTTAGAACTTGACCAGCCATTCGCATTGTCCCCGACGAGCGCGCTCCACGACACTCCCAGAGTCGGACGATGAGATCACCACTTCCGTCTTCAGCCAATTTGATGGTGCTCACCATGACACCGTCAGCATCCACGACAACCGGGATGGTCGACGAAGGCACCGAGTGTTCTACGAACCGAAGTGGATGCGCTACACGAGCCGCTTCATTCTCCAAGAGTGCAATATCTTGCGCACCTGAATTCAGATAAAGACTCCACTCAATTGTTTGCGGACCGAGATCGCAGGCCGGGTCGGGGAAACGCGGTGCCCGCAATAAGGTCAAAGCCAACGTTTGATTGCGCACGTCATACCCGCGAGGACCATCGGCCAAGACGCCCACACCGCAACCAGGCTCACTGATATAGACGTATCGATGAGCGCACACTTCAAATCGCGCTGCATCCCACGAAGTATTTTGGTGTCGAGCTCTTCGGACATGACCGAACTGAATTCCACACAAGGCCTCGCGGGCCAGCACATTGACTGGCATCACCCACTGCAGACGTTCTTCGGATCCGTGCCAATCGGCATCCAAACGCGCCTCAAGACGCGTCGAACCCGCACGTAACGTCCACAGCAATGTAAATGACGATGCGCCATGTCCATATGTGGTTTTGACTTGGGCCATCGCGGAACTCTCGATGGTTATCGTCGGAGCTGAGTCAGCGGCCAAAAGAACTGGTGGTGCATCGGCATCGGCACGATCGATATCCCAGGCGTCGTACTCGGCGGGCGTATCTCGTCGA
>JBJOFA010000070.1:0-6476 GCA_046049015.1 Actinomycetota bacterium
AATGCTTGGCCCGAGGTGGTGATTGCAGATCCAGGCGAAGCGCCGCCTTGGAAGCGGAGTCTGCTCTCCTCAGAGCTCATTGCGGCATTGAGAGATGAATCGAAAAGAGTGGCTTGCGTTATCAATGTCAAGGGCCAGTCGCGACTCCTCGCCTGTCGATCCTGTCAATCTCTCGTGCGTTGTCTGGAGTGCGGTGGAGCCTTGGTTGAAGAACAAAGCGATCGTTTGGATTGCCGTGTTTGCGCAACATCGCACCCACGCTTGTGCAACCTGTGCGGATCGACATCTCTGACCCGAGTGAGACCCGGAGTTTCACGCCTGCGCGAGGAGTTGACCGCGGCGGCGCAACGAGAAGTCATAGCCGTGGTGGCCGGCGCTAGGGATGATGTGGATGACACAAAAGGTGATGTTTTTGTGGGAACCGAAGCGTTACTCCACCGGGTACGCCGCATTGATGTCGTTGCCTTTCTCGATTTTGATGCCGAACTACTCGCTCCGAGATTCAGAGCTGGGGAACAGGCATTTGCCATGCTGGCTCGAGCAGCCCGATTGGTAGGACCGCGTCGTGGTGGTGGTCAACTCATTATTCAAACAACGCTCAGTGACCACCCGGTAATACAGTCCGCAATCCAGGGTGATCCTTCAATCATCAGCGAATTTGAACGTCAGCGACGAGAGACCTTGGGTCTGCCGCCATTTAGCGCCATGGCAGTCATTGAAGGTCCTGGAGCGGAGCAATTCATTAATGCGTTGCAGCAAGGGGACGGCGAAGTTTCCGCGGTGGCCTATCGCGATCGATGGCTGGTGCGCGCCGTTGATCATGACATTTTGAGTGCGGCGTGTGCCACGGTGGATCGATTGCCAGGAACCAAGATTCGGATCGAAGTCGATCCGCCCCGCCTCTAGGCCGAACGTGCCTCTTTAATGATCATTTAAGTTCGCGGTCGGCACCGAGTTCTCGAAGTGGTGTTCAACTCAGGCCGTAGCGGGTTTATGCATGACCTGTAGCACGCGATATCCCTGGCGTGAGGCGATGCGCCGTACCTGCCAACCTTGAGTTGTCAGCCAACTTGCTAAAGAGTCGCTGCCAAGATTTTTGTGGACGACGAGCACTGCCAATCCATCGGGTGCAAGTCGGGCCAGCCAAGTGGCGAGTAATTCATGAAGCGCAGCTTTACCAACTTTGATCGGCGGGTTGCTCCAGATGACGTCGAAGGTTTCTGCCGGACTCTCGGAGTTTTGCCGGGCATCGGGAGAGGCAACGTGGACATTGGTGAGCTTTAGGGCTTGAGCATTGTCCGCAGTCAGTTGTCGGGCGCGTTCATTGATGTCCACGGCCCAGACGCGGGCCTGTGGACGGCGCAAAGCCATAGCCAGTGCAATGGGCCCGGCCCCACAACCCAGATCCAGGAACGTTCCACCTTCTGGAAGCTCTGGGGCTTCCATCAACAGAATCTTGGTTCCCGCATCGAGACGCCCTTTGGAAAAGACCCCGGCGTCGGTTTCGATCTCAAAAGAAATATCGGGTAGTTGCACGCGGATGCTCTGTCGGTGCGACGGAACCCCCGGTTGTTGGTTGAAATAGTGGGGTACGTCGGGCTCGCTCATGGCATAGGTAGCCTGTCACCTATGAGTTACCAAATTCGTACATTTGGCGATCCAGTTTTGGCCACCCAGGCCGGCGAAGTCACCGATATCAACGGCAAGGTTGTTCGCATTGTCGATGAAATGTTCGAAACTTTGTACTCGAGCGATTCCGGGATCGGATTGGCCGCTCCTCAAGTGGGTATCCAGAGACAGATTTTTGTTTGGGATATGGAAGATGACCCTCGAGTGATCATCAATCCCAAGATCGTGGAAGCAGACGGCGAGTGGGTGTATGACGAAGGTTGCCTGAGTATCCCCGGTCTGTACGTTGAAATGACCCGTCCGAAAAAGGTACTGATGACTGGTGTGGATCTTGACGGAAATGAAATTTCTATCGAGGCCGATGAACTAGAGGCTCGCCTTTTCCAACATGAACTCGACCACCTCAATGGTGTTTTGATGTTTGACCGTATGCAACCAGATCAACGCAAGCGAGCACTTGAGGAGTACAAGCGCCTTGCAGCGCAGGGAACATCACTTGGAGAGCCCCTTCGATTGTCGGCGGAGTGAGCAATGAAGGATTGAACACCGCGTCGATGAATCCGTCAGCGGTTCCGGGCAGGTTTTCGAAATGAAGGATTTGGCCCCTCTCCCACAGGCGCCGGCGCGACGGGTGGCTTTTTTTGGCACGCCGGCTATGGCCGTTCCAGTTTTGCAGGCTCTTGTTGACGGTGGCTTTGACGTTGCCCTGGTTGTGACCAGAGACGATAAAAAGCGGGGACGCGGCGGAGCTTTCATTCCGAGTGCGGTGAAAGTGGCGGCCTTGGAACGGGGACTCACGGTTGCGCATCGAGTGGACGACGTTCTGGTAGTCCATGAACAACAGCCCATCGATCTGGGCATTGTGGTGGCCTTCGGAGCCCTGATCAAACGACCCGTCCTGGAGTTGATTCCAATGGTCAACCTCCACGTCTCGTTGTTGCCGCGATGGCGAGGGGCTGCTCCCATTGAACGCGCTCTCCTGGCGGGAGACGACATCACGGGAGTATGTCTCATGCAGTTGGAAGAAGGCCTCGATACCGGTGGCGTAATCGATCAGCGACAGATGTCGATATCGGCGGAAACGACGGCCGACATGATCGCCACGCAACTTATGGTTGATGGGACTGCCATGTTGCTCGATCATTTGCATTCAGGAAACTTTGCCGTTCAGCCGCAAGTTGGCGAGGTCACTTACGCTCACAAAATTGAAAGCCATGAGCGACAAATTGATTGGGGTCGAAGTGCTGTCGAGATATCGCGGTTAATTCGCATTGGCAATGCGTGGACGTTGTTCCGTGATCGTCGATTGAAGGTGCATGCTGCCGCAGTCGAAAGCGCAGAGATCTCGGACCTCAATTTGCAAGTCGGAAGTCTTCTCCTGGAGAAAGATTCGGTTCGCGTGCGTTGCGGCGAGGGCTACTTGCAACTTCGCTCGGTGCAAACTGAAGGACGGCCTCGAGTCGATGCTCTGGATTGGGCCCGTGGTGTCCGTATTGAATCCGGTGAGAGTTTTCACCATGGCTAAGCCACCACCGGCTCAATCACAAAAGAGCCAGACTCCCCGTGGTAAGTCGAAAGTATCTTCCCCTGGTTTGCTCAACGCCGAGGCCCTGACTTCGGCAAGGCAGCTGGCTTGGCAGACACTTATTCGGATCGACCATGAAGGAGCTTTTGCCAATTTGGTCCTATCTTCCATGTTGGACGCTTCGAAGTTGTCGAAAGAAGATCGCGGATTTGCTACTGATTTGGTCTACGGAACCACCCGCATGCGGCGGGCTTGTGATGCGGCCATTGATCGCTTCATCACCTCAGAACCTGACCCGGAAATTCGTTCGTTGCTTCGTCTCGGGGCCTACCAATTGCTTTTCGCGGGGACGGCTCCTCACGCTGCAGTGGGGGAGACAGTCGAATTGGCGCCTCGTCGGATTCGAGGGTTTGTCAATGCCATCTTGCGCCGGGTCTCTTCGACGCCCATGGTCTGGAGCAGTGAAGCCGAAGAACGTAGTTATCCCGATTGGATCGTGGAGCGGTTCTACACGGAGATGGATGCTGGGGACGCTGCTGCGGCCTTGTCCATCATGAACGAACCCGCGCCAGTCACTCGGCGAGCCGATGGTTACTTTCAAGATGTTGCCAGCCAATGGGTGGTGGAGGCCGTGGGAGCCCGACTGGGTGAATTGATCTTCGATATGTGTGCTGGGCCCGGGGGTAAGGCCACGGGAATTGCGGCCACTGGCGCTTTTGTCATTGCCGCTGATTCGCAATTGCACCGCGCCAAACTTGTTGAGCGAAATGCCGTATCTCTGAACCGAACTCCTCTGGGACCAGAAATGTCCATTGTGGTTGCCGATGGATCGCAACCTCCTTTTGCTCCTGGAACCTTTGACCGGGTGCTCCTTGACGCTCCGTGTTCGGGTTTGGGGGCTCTGCGTCGGCGAGCAGACGCCCGTTGGCGGATACAACAGAGCAATGTGACCGATCTGGAAGTTCTTCAGGCTCGCCTTCTAGCGGCCGCGGCTACGTTGGTACGCCCTGGCGGAGTACTCATTTACAGCGTGTGTACCATCACAAAATCTGAATCCATTGACCATGACGTTCCCCAAGGTTTTTCTGTAGTGGGTCGTCAGGGTGATGAGATGCTTGGCCCACTTCCCGACGTGTGGAAAGAATTTGGATCCGGGTTTCGTGTCCTTCCGCATGAATATCAACCTGATTCCGACCGGGTTGGCAGTGACGGAATGACGATCCTGCGGTACCGTCGGCTGCCATGAGCAGTGGGCCAAACGTGCCGGGCGACCGTCGCCAACCGAAGGCCAAGGTTTTGACGGTGAGCGATGGTGTCATGGCCGGTACTCGTGAAGATACTTCCGGGCAAGGATTAGTGACTTTTCTGCGGGACCAGGGCTTTGCTGTTGTCGATCACCGAGTGTGCTCGGATGGTCGAGAATCAGTGGCGTCAGCTTTGAGTGAACTGTGCGACGGCTTCGCTGGTTTAGTGGTGACAACCGGGGGGACTGGTTTTGCCCCCCGAGATGAGACCCCCGAAGGTACGCGAATGATCATTGAACGCGAGGCCCCCGGACTGGCCGAGGCCATGCGCTCTGTTAATCCGTTGGGCCGCCTTTCGCGTGGTATTGCTGGAGTGCGTCACCAGGCCATCATTTGTAATACGCCGGGATCGCCAAAGGGCTGTGTTGAGCAATTGGAGGCAATAATCGAGGTTCTCCCGCATGCTCTTTTGCTGTTAGAGGATCAGCCGACTCCCCACGGGCAATAACCATCACCCCCTGGCTTGGACCAGGCGATAGCGTTCGGCGCGTGCTGCGCATTGTTTTGCCTAAAGGGTCCCTGGAGCGGGCCACCTTTGATCTATTCGAATCGGCGGATCTCCCAATTCAGCGATCCTCGTCGGTGGATTACAAGGCCTCGATAGACGATCCGCGTATCAGCGAAGTTCGTATTTTGCGGCCTCAGGAAATTCCCCAGTATGTGGCTGAAGGGCTTTTCGATATTGGCATCACCGGTCGTGACTGGGTGGAGGAAACCAACAGCGATGTGGTCAGCCTCGGGGAGTTGCAATACTCCAAGGCCACCAGTGATCCCGTCAAAGTCGTCGTTGCCGTAGCTGGAGATAGCGCGGCGAAATCGGTGACGGACTTGCGAGATGGTGTGCGGGTCAGCACCGAATATCCCGAATTGACCAGGCGATTCTTTCAGCAGCGGGGCATAGCGGCTGATATTCGATTGTCCTACGGTGCCTCTGAAGCCAAAATTCCCGATATCGCCGATTGCATCGTGGACATCACCGAAACGGGTCGGGCTTTGCGGGCCGCGGGTTTACGGGTGATTGACACCATGTTGGTGAGCTATACCGAGATGATTGCCAATCGAGATTCTCATCAGGACGCAGCCAAACGCCATGCCATGGGCCAGATCATGACCTTGCTCTTAGGCACTCTCGAGGCTCGGACCAAGGTTTTGGTGAAACTCAACGTGGCTAGTGATGATTTGGCTCAGGTTTTAGCGGTGCTTCCTTCGGCGAAATCCCCGACCATCAGCGAGTTAGCCGGCGGAGGTTATGCCGTTGAGTCAGTTGTGGAAAAGCGCACCATCAACACTCTGATACCAGCCTTGAAAGACGCTGGGGCCAGCGATCTGTTGGAGCTACCGATTTCCAAGATCGTGGCCTAGTTGTCGGTGGGGAAATGAACGCTGAAGACCCATCACTCAGAGCATCAGGTCTGGTGATCGAGTTCGATGCTCACATTGGACTGGGTCGAATTCGCACCGAAGACGGAGACAGTCTGCTATTTCACTGTGCCGAAATTGCCGATGGCTCACGTCAGATAGGCGTCGACCAGCCAGTGACCTTTGCGGTCCGACGTAAATTCGAAAACCCCGAAGCCTTTGAAATCAGATCTCAGTAAGAGGAGTCCTTCAACCTTCGAGGGCTCCCTTGACCTGGACAAAAGCCAGGCGAATATTGGCCAAGGCATCGTTGAGCACCGCTGTATTTTCACCGAGCCGTTCACTCAAACCTTCGACCAAACAGGCCAAGGCGTCAATGGCCAACGCCGAATTAACCAGATTCGGCGGCTCGGATGAGAGGTGGATAGCGGCCAATTCGAAAAGACCCATGGCATGGTTGGCCACCACGACCTCGGCAGGAACTTCAGCCAGACGTTGTCGGGCTTCGGCCAGAGCTTCCATGGATTGCTCCAGGTCGGTGTCGGCAAACTCCCCCTCGCCGTGCAGGTCGAGGCCGCGGTCGCTGCCCGGCATGCCCTGGAAGGTGTCGAGGCCATAGATCTTGGCCTCCGGATACAGGCGCTTCAGCAGGGTGGCGA
>JBJOFA010000071.1:0-6447 GCA_046049015.1 Actinomycetota bacterium
TGACATTGCTGAGTTGAATATTCCGACCGGAGTCCCTCGGCTGTATTCCTTTGATGACCACATGCTGATTACCGAGGCCCGCTATTTGGGCGATGCCGCGCAAGTGGCTGCGGCAGCCGAAGCCGTAGCCCGGCAGGCTGGAACCTAAACAATTCAATCTGCCGCATCGGGACTGGTGTGTCATCCGATTCACCCCCGTGACCCCTGGGACAGGCTCCGTGATCATCACAAGTTCACGAGCGCCATATAGTGACGGCTATGGGAAGCAAAAAGTCATATCTGGAAAGCCTTCGCAAGGTTTCACTCTTCTCCTCGTGCTCAAACAAGGATCTGGAGAAGATCGCCAAAGCCGCCGACGAGATCACCCTCCCGGCTGGGAAGTTGATCGTGGATCAGGGTCAAACCGGTCGCGAGGCATTCATCATCATGAGTGGATCGGCCACCGTACGCCGTAACGGCAAAAAGGTCGCCAATTTAGGGGCCGGAGCAGTTGTCGGTGAACTATCCCTCCTGGATCATGGTCCGCGCACTGCTTCGGTGGTTGCCGATACTGAATGTGTGGTCCTCGTCATTAGTCAGCGCCAGTTCTTGGCGGTCATCGATGCCATCCCGGCACTTTCGCACAAGCTCTTGGCCACTTTGGCCGGGCGAATTCGAGAACTCGATCGTCAATACTTCGGCTGATAAGTCGATTCGCCTCAAAGCAAGAACCGCCGAACACTGAACCAAGGTTCTCAGTGACAGCAAGGGGGCAGTAGCGTTCGGGGTGCATGAGTACCCACGAAGACACCTCCACAGTGGCAGTCGGTCCCCGACGTCTGAAGCCATACCAACTATCTATTGCCATTGGCTCGTTCATGGCAGTCTTCATTGTCGTTTCAGGCATATTGCCCCTGCTTACTGGTTGGGAAAGTGACTCTCCGATCCACCGTCCCGTCTTTGGTGGTATCCCCGGCCCATTGAAGTTGGCTTTCTACACAGTGATTCCGGTTCTCGTTTTGTGGGGGTCCTTCCGATTCGCTGACCGCATGCGCAACTGGGAGCGCGGCGCACCAGATCGTCGACGCACCACACCCAAGAACGTCAAGCGCCGCCTGGCCGACTTCCGCGCCGGTGTGTACATGCGCACACTTTTGCGGGACTCGGCCGCGGGACTCATGCACTCCATGATCTATTTCGGTTTCCTGGTTTTGCTTGGAGTGACCACTGCGTTGGAACTCGATCACCAGCTTCCCGAATCCCTCAAGTTCCTCCACGGCGACGTCTACCGGGGATACGTTTTCGTTGGTGACCTCGGTGGTCTCGTGTTC
Organism: Actinomycetota bacterium; assembly: GCA_046049015.1. GTDB lineage: Bacteria > Actinomycetota > Acidimicrobiia > Acidimicrobiales > Ilumatobacteraceae > Casp-actino8. Next base: position 1,311 of record JBJOFA010000071.1, read on the forward strand.
ACCGTCGGAGTTATCTGGGCCATCGTGCGCCGCTACGTGCAGCGCCCCTATCGCATTCGCATCAAATCAAAGCCCGAGCACGCCATCATCTTGGGCGTACTGCTCAGCATTGGTATCACGGGATTCGGTGCTGAGATGTTCCGAATCGCCGAGAACACCGCCTCGGGTGAGAACATGGATCACGAAAAGTGGTCCTTCATTGGTTATCCACTCGCTCAACTTGTTGATGGCTCAGCCCAGCGAACACTCGAGTTGTGGCACCAAGGCTGGTGGGTCGCTCACGTGTTGACCTTCATGGCTTTTTTGATCATCTTGCCGGTCACCATGTTGCGCCATATTTTCACGTCGCCTTTGAACATGTACTTGAAAGATCGTGATCGACCCAAGGGCGCCATGAAGGCCATGCCCAATCTCACTGAAACTTCACTCGAGACTTTCGGTGCTTCAGTGGTGGAGGATTTCACCTGGAAGCAGCTTCTTGACACCGATGCGTGCACCATGTGTGGACGTTGCACCAGTGTGTGTCCTGCGCATGCCACGGGTAAGCCTCTTGACCCTCGCGAAATCGTTCTCAAAACCGGCGAAGTCATGGCCGCCACTGCTGCCCATGCTCCCGGTGGCCGGGTGACCCCGCCAATCGGAGTGGATAGTGAAATCACTATTGGGGCCAACTCTCTCTTCGAGCGCATCACCGCTGAAGAAGTGTGGAGCTGCACCTCGTGTAAGGCCTGCGACGAAATCTGTCCCGTGAATATTGAAATCCTCGACAAGATCCTGGATATGCGTCGTTATTTGTCGCTTATGGAAAGCAACTTCCCTGCAGAGTTGGGTAACGCCTATCGCGCGATGGAGAACCAAGGTAATCCGTGGGGCATGAACCAAGGAGAACGTGGTGATTGGGCCGAAGGACTCGACGTCGACATCGTTGATCCAGGCGAAGCGCTTTCCCATGAATATCTCTACTGGGTGGGGTGTGCCGGGTCTTTTGATGACAAGAACAAAAAGGTCACCCAGTCAATGGCCAAACTGCTCAAGCGAGCAGGCATCGACGTAGCCATTCTGGGACCAAGTGAAATGTGCACCGGTGACTCCGCACGGCGTTCCGGCAACGAATACCTCTTCCAGATGCTGGCTATGCCAAATGTAGACATGCTCAACGGCATGGGCGTCAAAAAGATCATCACTCAATGCCCACATTGTTTCAACACACTGGCCAACGAGTATCCGCAACTTGGTGGAAACTACGAAGTCATTCACCACACACAGTTGCTAGAGCAACTCATTGACAGTGGCCAGTTGGATGTGAGCAAAGCGACATTAGAAGAGCGCATCACCTATCACGACTCTTGCTATCTCGGTCGCCACAACGATGTGTACCTAGCGCCGCGAAAAGTTGTGGCTTCTATCAAGGGCATTGAAGTTGTCGAGATGCAGCGCAACGGAACCAACGGAATGTGTTGTGGAGCTGGTGGTGCTCGCATGTGGATGGAGGAATCCATCGGCACCAAGGTCAACGATGAGCGAGCACGAGAAGCAATCAGCACCGGCGCAAGTCGCGTGGCTACTGCTTGTCCCTTCTGCTACATCATGCTTGATGATGGAGTAAAAGCTGCTGGAGCCGAAGAAGACCAAGTGAAGGTCGCCGATATCGCCATTCACTTGCTGGAAGCCATCGAGAACGGCGAGCGAGCCCTAGCTAATCCAGAGGCACCGCTCAATGTTCCCGTTGCCGGCCAGTAACAATCAGACGTTGCAATGACTGTTGACAAGTGACCGTAGCTGATCGATACCAATTCCTTTTGCAGCACTAACCCAGACAATGTCGCCTGGCTCTAAGTGGCACCCAGCGGCAAGATCGCGTTTACGCGTTTGACGTTTAGCGGATTTGACCTTGTCGTGTTTGGTAGCCACAACGGTGTGTGGAATGCCATTAGCTCGCAGCCAATCCAGCATCTGAACATCCAACTTGGTGGGTCCAATTTCGCCGTCCACAAGCACGAAGACATTGACCAGTGACTCTCGATGAAGGAGATACCCCTCAATCATCTTTTGCCATCCCTGCTTGATTCGACCAGGAACCGCGGCATATCCATAACCAGGCAGGTCAACCAGTGTGGCCCCATTCGGAAGACTGAAGAGATTGATCAATTGGGTGCGCCCGGGGGTATTAGAGACCCGAGCTAATTGACGCTGATTGGCCAAGGCGTTAATCAGCGATGACTTACCAACATTGGAACGCCCCACGAAAGCCACTTCAGCCGGAGAATCAGGCAAAGTGGCCGCATCCACTGCAGACGTCACAAAAGCAATCTGCAGTGGATGGACCATTCGTAGCAGTGTACGCAGTTGTCAGCGCACCAAGGGCGGTAAGTCGTCTTCAGTGTCGATACCAGGAATATCGAAACGCACTTCTGATAGCGGGGTCAAGGTGTCAAGGGCCATCACTAGGACGCCTCCCGCGCTCACCGTCACCAGACGATTTTGTGCAATCACTGCTCGTCGAATTGGGAACCACTGGAAGATGCGACCTTGCTCATCCAAGTTCTTTCCGCTCAATTGCAGTACGACCGCTGACTCACAACCCGTACCTCCGGCCTCATCACACACCAGTTCACGGGGAACCACGATCTGACCCGTTGCTGACCACCACAAAATTGCATGGGGATCCCAGGTTGCTTCGCTCATCTCCCCAATTTCCCTTGAGGCGATCAGCACCGGATTACTCGGGTCAGAGACATCAAACAGTGAGACCTGAGCCCCAGTGATTTGACCGGTCTCAGTCCCGGACATTCCCACTCCGATAACCCGATCACCATCAATGGGCTTGAGATATGTGGAGTAACCCGGAATCTTCAATTCACCGACTAGTTCAGGGGCGACTGGATCAGACAAGTCCAAAACGTAGAGCGGGTCAACTTGACGGAAGGTCACGACATAACCGCGAGAGCCATCGAAGCGAACTCCTTGGATCTGCTCGCCGCGACCAAGTCCCGTGACCGATCCCACTTCTTTCAATTGACGACCATCAACTTGAAGAATGTGAACTCCGTTGTCCTGACCCCCGCCGAAGTCGTACTCGTAAGTAGTTGTTGCCACGCGTAGGGCACCATCGAATTCAGACATTGAGTATGAGTTCAACAAGGTGCCGCTCACCCGACCAGAAGCCACATATTTGATCTCAGTGGTGCCCTTCGTTAGTTCAAAAGCGTGGATGTCAGTCTGAGGCGGCTGCGGACGATTCGGAACATATTCCTCATCGATTGTGTCGCTCCAACGCGTGGTGGCTACGTACAGACTGTTCGTCGATGCATAGGCGTTGTTGGAATCAGCCAAGATTCCAACACTGGCCACGGGAACAGCAGGAGCTTCTTCCATAGGAACACTCGCCACCCAAGTCACACCCCAGCCACTGAACTGTTCTGGGTGACCGAGATTGGCGCAATCAACAGCAACTGACTTCGAACCCCATGAACCCATCTCACTTTCTTCAAATGTGCGAGGCAGGAGCTGCTCAATTGTCAGTTCCTCAATAACCTCTCGATTTCGCTCTTCGGCGGCTTCCAAAGATTCTTCGGTGCCATCACGGGGAGAGACGAAGTCGATGCGCTCAACCAATGGGCTACGCAGCGTCAAAAAGGCCACGCCGTCCACGGCGCGTATTGATACCAGCCAACCTTCAAGATGATCACGACGCTCAAATGTGAGCTGTCCGTTATCGATGGAGTACTGGCTCATAATCGCCGAAGCTGAAACATCCCAGGAGGTGTTGACCACGATGAGACGATCGCCATTCAGGATCATCTGTGATTCACCAAGAGGCAGATCTATTTCATTCAGAAGCGTGTTGGTGTCCAAGTCGACACTGCGCAGACGGTTATCAATGATGCTGTAAATGAAACGACCATCGGTCTCAACAATGTCACCTTCGTCAACATCGATTTCCTGCGTATTAGTTACCGAAGTATCAAGACCAATCTTTCCGTCGGATGGTGCTGAACTATCTTCCATGGCCGGAACTCCCATGGCTGGATCGCTCACTGCTACATCACGGCCGGTTTCGGCAAGCCCCGATGCATACATCCAGGGATACGTCTCAAGACCATACGGCCCGACTCGCTTCAGCATCTCTGCTTTGGTCCATTCCAAAACATCGGCGCAGTCATCAAATTGCGCAAAGACCGGAATTGCATCGGCCCCGCCGGTCTCAGAATCAGAATCTCCCGAGCATCCAGCAGCAATAAGCGCCAACGCGGTGAGAGGAACCAGGACTTGGTGAATGGCAGCGCGTGGCGCTTTCAAAGGTTTCATACACATCAGACGTTAAAGGGGATCAATTAGTTCCCAAGTCGCAAATGGACGTTTTGTACGGGACTAAGGTCCCTTTTTTAGTCGGCTCGAAAATTTTCAAAGTAACGACTCGGGGTTGGCCCTCGCTGGCCGTGGTATTTCGAACCCCGTGCTCCCCGGCCATAGGGCTGATCAGCCTCGGTGGTCATCTGCATGAAACTGACCTGGCCAATCTTCATCCCCGGATACAAAGTGATGGGCAAACTGGCCACATTGGCTAGTTCCAGGGTGACATGGCCATCAAAGCCGGCATCGATGAAGCCCGCGGTGGAGTGGATGAGCAAACCAAGTCGCCCAAGGGAGCTCTTACCCTCGATACGAGCCACCAGATCATTAGGAACACCCACGCGTTCCAAGGTGGAACCCAGAACGAACTCTCCCGGATGCAACATGAAAACTCCGTCGTGAGAGATCTCGACTAGTTCTGTGAGGCCCGTTTGATCCTCTTTGACATCGATGACTCCGGCGGTGTGGTTTCGAAAGACTCGAAAAAGGTTTGAGAGTCGAACATCAATGGAGGAGGGCTGGATCAAAGACTCGTCAAGGGGTTCGATGAGGATGCGCCCTTCAGCCAGGGCTTGGCGCAGGCTTCTATCGGACAAAATCACGCACCTCACCGTAGTTGGTCGGCAGGTCTATCTCGCAGGTGATCAGGTCCGGTCTGACCGGTAATCTGAGGATCTCTGCGGGTGTAGTTCAGAGGCAGAACATCAGCTTCCCAAGCTGAGAACGCGGGTTCGATTCCCGTCACCCGCTCAACGTGAACGGCCGCCCTTCGGGGCGGTCGTTT
>JBJOFA010000072.1:0-6424 GCA_046049015.1 Actinomycetota bacterium
GTGCTTGAAAATATGCCCGACGCAGCGACTGCCCCCGCAGTCCCGGCGAGTCTGGTGCCTCCGGTTGTTGATCTTGATTCAATTATGGTGCCGGCCAAAATTGACTAACGATCCTCTTCGATTCAAGGCACCTAGCAGGATTTATTTCGCAGACTGACTTCCCAAACCGACGGGGAGAACGGCATAATTGAGCGATGTACACCAGACGGTTGGGACTTCTCGCGGTCTCATTGACAGTGTTGGGAAGTTGTGGAGGTAACTCTGCTGAAGAATCCACCGCCGGGGTCTCGTTCGCCCCAAATGGTGAGACTCTCACTATTCAGTCTTTGGATAATTCGTTTCGTCCCGTTGAGTTTGAAATAGAAGCCGGCACCGAGGTGATTTTTGAGAATCGCGGGCGTAACGACCACAACATTCTCCCTGATTCGGTGGCCAACGATGAAGAATTGACTGCTCTGCTTGCCTCCAGTGACTCGCCAACCGCGTGGGGCGCGGCTGCTATCGACTTCGTGCCGGGGGATACCTTTTCGCATCTCTTCGCTGTCCCTGGGATCTACTCCTATTACTGCTCGATTCATGGTTCGCCGGGAGCAGGAATGTACGGAGTTTTGGTGGTAACCGACCCGAGTGCCAACTGAATAATGAATCGAGAAGTTAATTGGAAACGATGAAGACAAAATCCCCATCTCTCAAGGCCGCCCTCATCGCAGCAACGATATTTCTAGGTGCTTGCAGTAATGATGGATCTACTGTGATGAGCACCGATTCGTTGCCCACCACGGTGACTGCCGACACTTCAGGGGTCGCAGCAAGTGGCCGAACTCTTCGAGTGCCACAGGATCACGGCACCATTCAAGAAGCTGTGGACAGTGCCGCTGAGGGGGATCTGATTTTGATTTCGCCCGGTACGTACTTCGAAGAAGTCGAAGTGACCACCGACAACATTGTTATTCGCGGCCTTGATCGCAACGAAGTCATCTTGGACGGCCAACTGCAGATGGCCAACGGCATTCGCGTAGTTGGGGCGAATGGGGTGGCCATCGAGAACATGACTGCCATGAACTATCGAAATAACGGGTTCCTGTGGACCGGAGCAACGGGCTATCGCGGTTCGTATCTCACTGCTTGGCGCAATGGCGACTACGGAATTTATGCCTTTGATGCGGTGGGTGGTCTGATAGAGCACTCCTATGCCGCCGGCAGCACTGATGCTGGAATATACATCGGTCAGTGTTATCCCTGCGATGCCGTGGTCACTGACACCGTGTCAGAGCACAACGCCCTCGGTTACTCCGGAACCAACGCCGGTGGGAATCTCTACGTCATCAATTCCACCTTTCGGAACAACCGCATGGGAATCGTTCCAAATAGCGGAACTTACGAACTGTGTTACCCGCAAAGAGAAACAACCATCATGGGGAATCGGGTGTACTCCAATAATCAACCCGACACTCCCGCTTTTCGGTGGGCAGTTCAATTCATGGGGAGTGGTATTTTCACTGCCGGCGGTATTGGGAACATCGTCTCGAAGAACCGGGTTTGGGACCATGATCGTCTAGGAATAGCTCTGGTTCCGTACGTCGAGTGGAGTCCCAATGACGTCATTCCCGACCGTCAGTATTGGGATGATCCGTGCTCGGAGACTCGAAATCTTTTACCGGGACAACCCGACGGGGCGTTGCTTTGGGACACTTTTGCATCTCAAGTGTTCGACAACGTTATTGAAGACAGTGGGTTGGCCGATTTGACCTTGGCTTCAACGACAACTGATATCTCAACTTTGGGTAATTGTTTCTCGAATAACACTTTCAAAACTTCGGCACCAGCCAACTTGGAATCCTTGGCCCCCTGTGACGGCCAGGGAGTACCTGGGGATTGGACGGATTCAGTAGTCGATATGGATAAGTGGGTGAATGACCCCGAGGAGAGTGAGCGCGGTCCGAATTACAAGACGGCGCCACTGCCCGAGCGCCCGACTTTGGACAATATGCCCAATGCGGCTACTGCCCCGGCTGTCCCAGCTAGTCCGATACCGCCAGCAGTAGATGAGTCCGCCATCAAAACCCCTGATCGCATCGAATGATTGTTGGTCTAATTCCCGCATGATGAAGCGAACTTTTATTCGGTGGACGCTGTTGATTATCTCAGCATCAACAGCGTTCGTGGGTTGTGTTGATGGAGAGTCTCTACGTTTTGAGGATTCAGAGAACTTGTCCCACGGTTCAGCATTGTCTGGTCACCACAGTGCCTCTGAAGTTTCTCTTGAATCCGCAAGGGTTATGGGTCAACCCGATCGACCAATTGTTGGGCCTCAGGGAGGAGTTGGGCAGTTTGTAGTGGAATGCGAATTGAGCCATGTGGCTGCTGACGACCCGATCGTGTATCCCGGTGTTGCTGGGGCCTCACATCTACACGCATTCTTTGGAAACACTTCGGTGAATGCCTCATCCACGTTGGAAGAACTCTTGGTTTCTTCAACCAGTTGTGAAAATGCCCAAGACACCGCGGCCTATTGGGTTCCGGTTCTTATTGACGATGGAGAGGTGCTGGCTCCGACGTACTCGGTTGCCTACTACCGAGCTGGATTGGATCTCGATGCCTCCACTGTTCAGGCTTACCCACCGGGATTGGTGATGATCGCCGGAGATCCGTCAGCCGTTGAACCTCAGCCGGTATCAGTGGTGGCGTGGTCATGCGGAAACGGTTCCTTACGAGAAGCATCGCCGCCCATATGTCCGCGTCGGGCGGGCCTTCATCTGGATGTGACTTTTCCAGACTGTTGGGATGGAAAGAATTTGGACGTCCCAGGACATCGAGACCATATGCGGTACTCGAGTGGCGGACGGTGTCCGGAAACGCATCCGGTGCCGATTCCTCAACTTATTTTCTCGGCCATTTATCCAGTTTTTGGAGACGTTTCCCACATGAGACTGGCATCAGGCAGTCTCCTCTCCGGTCACGCAGACTTTGTCAATTCCTGGAATCAAGAGGTTTTGGAGGGCGAAGTTGAATTGTGCTTACGACGCAACATCGTCTGTGGCGTTTCCAGTGGTCGCCTACCGTTTTAGATCAAATAAAGAGTGACTGTGTATGTAGTTACATCCGGCCGGCATCGGTGACCCGGCGTAAAAATTGCTGCGTTCGCTCATGGCGGGGATCGTTGAAAAGTTTGTCGGGCGACTCGCACTCAAGTATCTGTCCGCTGTGGAGAAAACATACGCGGTCAGCAATTTCGCGGGCGAAGTTCATCTCGTGAGTAGCCAACAACATAGTCATACCGCTGAATTTCAACTCTCGAACCACGTCAAGCACCTCTCCAACTAACTCGGGATCAAGTGCCGAGGTGATTTCGTCAAGCAACATAACCTCGGGGTTCATAGCCAAACTGCGGGCAATTGCCACACGCTGTTGCTGACCGCCAGACAGTTGATCAGGGTAACTCTGGGCTCGATCAGCAAGTCCGAATCGTTGAAGCAAAGTCATAGACAGTTCGTTCGCTTCAGTGTTCCGAAGTCCTAATACTTTTCGCGGCCCGAGTGACAGATTTTCCAAAACACTCAGATGAGGGAAGAGATTGAATCCTTGGAAGACCATGCCGATTCGGCGACGAACTCCATCTGGTCGATATCCGGGCATGCTGATGTCCACGCCGTCGAGGTGAATTTCACCAACGTCAATTGACTCAAGAAGATTGATGCACCGCAAAAGGGTGCTTTTGCCCGAACCGGATGCACCGATAAACGCAATGACCTCAGTGGGAGCGATATCGAGGGTGATGCCACGAAGAACTGGCCGTTGGGCAAAGGCCTTGTGCACATTGCGCAAGGAAATTTTGATCTCGTCACTGTTCATCGGATTGCAGTCCCTGAGGTTCGGCGACGCTCCCGAGATATGAGGTGATCGACGAAGCGAGTCTCGGGAATGGTCAGTAACAAAAAGATAATTGCCGCACCCACGTACGGGGTGAAGTTGGCGAATTTGGATTTATCGATTCCTGCTTGGCGCAGGATTTCAATTGGTCCAATGAGGCTGACCAAGGCCACATCTTTTTGCAGACTGATGAAATCGTTCATTAGTGGGGGAATGACTCGTCGTACTGCTTGGGGAAGGACGACGAAACGTAATGTTTGACTGGAGGAGAGTCCGAGTGACCGAGCCCCAGCGCGCTGACTTTCGTGCACGCTTTCAATTCCAGCGCGAAAGACTTCGGCGACATAGGACGAGTAAGCCAGCACCAAGGCGACCGAGCCCCAGATATATGGGCTATTCCAAGGCCGGGACAGGCCAAGTCCGGGAACGCCAAAGCCGATGAGAAGAATGGTGAGGATCACCGGTATACCCCGAAAGATGTCGGTGTAGGCCGCGGCAAAAAGGCGTAGAGGAAATAATGCCGGAGTACGCACACTGCGACAGACAGCCAACAGCATGCCCAAGATGACAATGCACGGGGCACACCAGAGGAAGATCTGAATATCTTTGACGAAGGCACTGAGCAGACCGGGAAAGGTTTCGGAGAGAACATCCCCATTGAAAAAGGAACGTCGCACCTTGTACCAGCCCGGCGTTTTGGGAATGAGGATGACGAGCGCGATGAGTACTGCCAGTGTTGACGAGAAAGCGATGAGGACTGAGCGTCGTTTTAGGCGTCGCTCGTACTGTTCGCGATGAGCCGATCGCTGAGGCTCGTTGTGCGAATCAGACGCGTCGGTGCCCGGGAGATTGCTCACCCCGGGCACCGTAGCGTCTTTTTCTGATTGAGACAGAGTGCGATCAGCCCACTGCGATGACCGGAGCACCGGTCTTATCGCTCAACCACTGTTGCTCAATGGCAGCCAGTGTTCCATCGGACTTGAGTTTGGCCAAAGCGGCGTTAACACAATCGACTAGAGCGTTGTCCTTTTCAAAGACCAAGCCAAATTCATCGCTGCTTCCGCCAGCATCTGCTGGGAATTGACCGATCACTGCGGCGCCCTCTATTTCGACAGCGGCAATGTAGAAAGCAGTGGGCAGGTCAACGACGATTGCATCGATCTGTCCGGCTTCGAGAGCTGCCTTAGCTCCGGCGTTGTCGTCATAGACGAAAACTTCCGAACTGGGCTTGATCACATTCTGAATAAATTCAAGGCTGGTTGTTCCAGACTGGGCTCCGAACTTGACATCGACCAAGTCAGCAACGGTCGTCGCACCGGCAGCTGCGGAGTCAGCCAGGGCAACGACGGCCTGATTAGTCGTGTAGTAGGGATCGCTAAAGCTGATTGTTTCCGAGCGCTCAGCAGTGATCGAGTACTGCTGCAAGTTGAAGTCGAAATTCTTTGCTCCGGGTTGGATGGCTTCGTCGAATGTGGTTCGAACCCATACGACTTTCTCACCGGTGTAACCCAGTTCCTCGGCTACAGCCAGAGCAACAGCAGCCTCAAAGCCCTCGCCGCTTTCCGGTGCGTCGTTTTCTACCCAGGGTGAATACGCCGGAGCGCCAGTGGCAATGGTCAAAGTGCCTTCAGTGATCGTCGGGCAGTCCGAGGAAGCTTCGGGGGTTGATTCAGATGATGATTCAGAATCGTCGCCACCGCAGGCCACAAGGGCCACCGCAGCAACCGCAACGGCGAGAAGGGCCCCGGCACGGCGGAGCGAACCACTCGAAGATGGGGTCGGGGTCGTCTGCAATTTGTAACGCATAGAAGTCCTTTCGGAAGTGTTGTGGGACCGGATCCGGCCGCGATCGGCAAGGTTATCGGGGCGACCGATACATGACTAATTAAGTCGGGAATTCTGGAAATGATTGTAAAAGGTATTACGGCTGACGAGGATCGGACTTTGCTAGCGACGTTGCGCAACTATTTATTTCTGGTGACGTGCTCCAGTTCAGTGGTTCGTTTGTGAAGGCGAAATCAGTGAGAGAATGGCTTCAACACGGAGTCGGAGTGGAAGTCGTCACACGCCTATCGCAATCTAGAACGAGTTTCCAAACAGTGAAAAGGTACGTATTTACTGAACATTTTTTTAGTCTGAACTAAAGGTGAACACAAAGTAGACTCGTCTGCCGTGGCGCGCTACCTCTTTTCTTCTCACGACGGCTACGGATTGGGCCACACACGTCGAAATACCCTGATTGCGCACGAACTTCTTAATCACGACCCGTACGCTGAGATCACGGTTGTATCAGGTATTAGTCCGAAGCGTTGGGTCTTCTCTGTTCCCGGTATCAAGGTGGTACACGTTCCGCCTCTCATCAAGGATGCAGATGGTTCTTTCAAGTCGAGCCAGACGACATTCGAAGCGGCTGTAGCTGAACGCCAGCGTGTCTTCAAGCGGGAGATCGAGACGTTTCGACCGGATGTGGTGATCGTAGACCGCCATCCTTTCGGAATTGCGGATGAACTCCGCCACGGCCTTCTCGCCGCCAAAGCGCAGCGGCGAGATGCGC
>JBJOFA010000073.1:0-6420 GCA_046049015.1 Actinomycetota bacterium
GATTTTCCAAGGCTCGAGCCAAGCGCACCTCGGTCAATGCATCGACCGATGAAGTGGCTTCGTCCAACACCAATATCGAAGGATTCACCAGTGCCGCTCTGGCCAGTGCCACCAACTGCCGCTCTCCGGCAGACAAATGAGCTCCCCGTTGCCCTACCGGGGTGGCCAGACCGTCATTCAAGGTTTCGTACCAATCAGCCAATCCCAATTCGCCGAATACCGCTACCAATTCATCATCGGACAAATCAGGACGGGCAAAACGAAGATTGGCTCCAATGGTGTCGTCGAAGAGAAATGGCTCTTGTGGTACGACTACTAGCCGTTGACGCAATTCGACATTGTCGACGTCAATAAGCGGGACACCTCCCAGAGTTACCGTGCCCGAGGTTGGGTCGGTGAATCGAGCCACCAACCGTCCAAAGGTTGTTTTTCCCGAACCAGTACGTCCCACAATGGCGACATAAGTGCCAAAGGCAATTGTTAGATCAACATTGCTCAGTGCCGGTTCTTCATCCGTGATGACGTCCATACCTTGACGGGGCCGATAGCGAAAAGTGACTCCATCGAATCGAATATCCAATGGCCCCGGCGGAAGTGGAACCGGATGCAGGGTTGCTGGAGGTCCAATCGGTATCGCCAATACCCCAAGTACCCGACGTAGTCCAGCCACGGCGGTTTGAGTTTGATCGATGACTTCAGTCAGTTCGGCAATGGGTTCCAAGAACCGATACGTCAAAAATATAAAACCAACCAGTGCCCCCGCCGTTAATCCGGAGGCCGGACCGCGGGCAATGCCGACACCCACGACACCGCTTATGGCCAGTACCCCAAAAACTTCGCCAGAGGGAAAAAGTAAAGCGCCAATAAACGAGGCGCGAACCTGAGCCTTGGCTCGCTGCTTGGCAGCGCGCCGGGCCCGTCCGGCGAACTCCTCGCCCGCGCTGTAGGCGCGTAATGTTTCAGCTCCGGTCACTAACTCTGCTGTAGATGCCAACAGATCTGCATTTGCACGGCGCGAATCGTCATAAGCAGCAACTAAGCGGTTCTGAACCCGACGCAGCACGACGACCAGAGGTGCCGAGACCACAAAGACCACCAAGGCCAGTAACCAGTTGTACGACAACATCACTGCTGCCACAATCACCATCAAGGCTCCATTCAGCAGAAAAGCCAAACCTCCCCACGAAAAGAACTGCGACAAGGTCTCCACATCGGAAGTCACTCGCGCTACCAGAGCACCACGCTTTTCATCATTGTGATCTTCGAGGCTCAATCGATGAATGTGTTGGAAAATTCTGACCCGCAACTCATATAGGGCTTTCTCACTTCGCCGTCCGAGCCGAGCGACCGCAGTCCTCTGGGAATATCCAGCCACTAAAAGCCAGGCGGTTCCGAAAAGACAAAGAGTCGTTACGCGGTCGATATCAACCTTTGGAGCTGCATCCAGGGCGCTCCGCGATATTCCAGTGTCAATGGCTTGTTGCAAAAGTATGGGCACTACCACCCGTCCACTTGCGCCGATTAAAGCCAGAAAGATGGTCAGTCCAAACCCAACGCGCAGAGCCGGAGCGGCCCGCACCCCCGCGCTGATGGTGGCAAGAGCCCCTGGTGGGGAAATCTCATTCATGACTGGTACTTCCCGTAAGGTCGGACTCGGTGCGGTCCTGCTCATATGCCGCCATCAAGGCGGCATATGGCTCACACGAACTCATCAAAGACTCGTGACTACCTTGTGCTATCAATCGACCACTCTCTATATAGAGAACTTGGTCGGCCATCCGGATCAGGCTCGGTCGCGAAGCTACGGACACCACAGTCACCTCCGGCATCCTCGTGCGCAAGTTAGTCAAGACGCGAGCCTCTGTTCGGGGATCGAGAGCGCTGGTGGTGTCATCAAGAATGAGAACTTGAGGCTTTCCGAGAAGAGCTCGAGCCAGGGCAAGCCGCTGACGTTGACCGCCCGACAATCCAACTCCGCGTTCACCCACCAAGGTTTGTAGACCTTGTGGAAGCTCCTCGACGAACTCAGCATCGGCAATCGCCAACGCAGCCTCCACCTCGTCAACTGTGAAGGCTCGACCCATGGTGACATTGTCGAAAATTGAAGCCCCAAGTAAAAAAGGTTCTTGAAACACCAGCGACATGTGATTCCTTGGTGCGGTGATTTGACCCTCATCAATAGGAATCAAGCCGACTAAAGCCTCCAGAAGGGTGGTCTTTCCCGATCCGGTCGGTCCCACCACGGCCACAATCGAGCCAGGTTGAATGCAGATCGAAAAATCAGAAATGACTTGCTCGCCACCAGCGTGGGAAATAGCGAGACCTTCAGCTCGAATGGCGCAATCATCCGTTATCTCGGACTGGAGATGGTTGGATTTACCCTTGCCGCCGATGACAGTGCTGTTGTCAATTACAGCATCTAGTGGATTTTGTTCGATGACTTGGTCCGTGAGACTGCGGATTCGGGCGTGACCCGCCAAAGAACGCGGCAATTCAGAGAGTGCATAACCCACGATCCTCAAGGGAAAGACCAAAAGAGTGAAGAGATATATGAAACTGGCTAGACCGCCAATGCTTATCTCTCCTGAATTCACGCGGTGAGCCCCGAGAGCCACGATTCCAACATTCGTCAGATTTGGTACCACGTCGAGAACACTTTCGAAAAGACTTCGCAATCCCACAGCCTTCACTCGAGCCGCTTGAACCCGAGCCGCTATGGCCCCCAGGCGATCGGTCTCTCGGATTTCGGCGCCAAAGGCTTTGACGACCGAAACAGCCTCAAAGCTCTCATGAGCGGCGGCCGAAAGTGAACCAAGTTCAGTTTGTGCCAGGTCGTACCAACGGTCCACGCGACGTTGGTACAGCACATTGGCGGCAATAAGAATCGGGAACACCGCAATTGCTACAACTCCGAGCACGGGGTCATTCAGAATCAGACCGATGCCGGCCACCACCATCATCAGCAAAACGCTGCTGGCGTAGGGCAACGGAGCCATCACTGAAACGGTCGCCTCAACATCTACCCCAGCCCGCGCCACCAGGTCGCCCGTGGATTGGCGTCGATGCCATTGCACCGGTTGGGCCACCAGTGAATCCACAACCTCACCGGTGATACTTTCAGCGGTTCGCCACTGGGCTTTGCCGGCCCATGTTCGACGAAGAATGACTCCACCCGCTCGAACGAAAGCCAAGACCATCAGCATCGCTACACCAGTGAAAACGGTGGCAGTTGAAACCGAGCCTGCATCAAAACGCGGCAAGATGACCTCATCGATCACCCACTGCAGTGCCCATGATGTTGCCACTGTGCAAAGGGCATATATCGCTGCCCCCAACATAGAAGTAAAAAACAGACCGGGGTGATAGCGAACTAATTCATTGACCAAATCCACTGCCCGTTGCACACGGCTCTCGGATTTCACTTTTACCGAGTCATCGGTCACTGCTGGTTCACCATTGGACTTTCGCAACTTCCCTTTCGCACTGCGGCACCTGTGATACCAACAGCGTCTGATTAGAAACCGACGAAACCTCGTGACGCTCTTAACTGACACGCATCATTCGGAAAATATCGATCACAGCACCAGCACAGGCCTTTCAGACTAGATTGATTTTCATGACTTCAGTTGCTCTCTTTGCCATGGAAAATTCCTCCGGTGGTCTCGTGGACCAAACGAACCTTGGACTTCTCATCTTGCGACTTTGCTTGGGGCTTTTCTTGGCGTACCACGGCTACAACAAGATTTTTGGTAAGGGTGGCCTCTCGGGAACGGCCGGTTGGTTCGGAAGCATCGGCTTCAAGTGGCCCAAGTGGCAGGCTCGCCTGGCCGCTACAACCGAGATTGGAGCCGGATTACTTCTTGCCCTCGGACTCTTGACGCCACTAGCGGGCGCTGGAGTTATTGGCGTCATGGTTGTCGCCATCATCGTGGCCCACTGGAAAGTGGGCTTTTTCATCTTCTTGCCCAATCAGGGCTGGGAGTATTGCGCCACCATTGCCCTCGGCGCCCTAGCTATTGGAACGATGGGTCCGGGCCATTGGTCGCTTGACCACGCCCTGGACATTTCCTACGACGGCTGGAACGGATTGCTGGTCACCGGAATAGTGGGTGTCGGCGGTGCCCTCCTACAACTGTTGGTCTCTTACCGACCCCAACGTCCATCGTCATGAAAGAGAACGTATTACGTTGGCGACGACGAATAGTTCGTTACTTCCTGACATTTATCTCGTTAGGGATTGGAGTGTTTTGGGTGTGGGCCTTATTTTTCCCGCAGACCAAGCAATCAATTGCCAAACTTGATGATGAACAATGGTCTCAGCGAGCCGATGCCATTTGCCGTGAAGCCAATGTGGCTCGCGATGAGCTTTCAGATCTGCGACGAATTGATGATGTAGGCGAGGGAGCCTTGGCCACGCGGGCTGACCTGATTGATCAAGCCACCGACATCATCGAGAAAATGCTGAACGACGTTGTTGCTCAGCGACCCGTGGCTGAAGACGACATTGCCCTTGTGGAAACCTGGGCTGGCTACTACCGCGACTGGATTGGAGATCGGCGGATCTACGCCGATGTGTTACGCGAAGGCCGCAACCCGCCCTTTGCCGAAATCATGGTGGACGGTGCTCCCGTGAGCGAATACATCAATGACTTCACAGTGGCCAATCGAATGAAACCCTGTTCGGCACCGACTGACCTTGCGGTCTGAACGAGATAAACCCGACTGGTCTAATCGTTTCCTCTGACGTCCACCCAACGGCCATCCACAAAACGTTTCACTACTCGCGCCGGAACTCCCACAGCCACACTGAAGGACGGAATCGTTCCTGTGACCACACTGTTGGCCCCAATGACGACATGTTCGCCAATATCAGACCCCGGCAAGATCACTGAACCATGTCCGATCCATGATCCGTTTCCAATCCGAACCGCCTTTTCCGGCATGGACTGCACCGAAATGGGACGAGTGACGTCTTCATACCCATGATTTTGATCGGTGATGTAGATGTGATGGCCGGTCCACACATCATCACCAATGGTGATCGAGAAATGGCCCACGATGCCGCTCCCCTTGCCAATCAAACAGCGATCGCCTATCGAGATCACTGGATCAGCAATACAGACCTGTCCCGGAACCATCCCTGCCGACAATGTGCACTGCGGACCAATCATGGTGTTGCGACCGAGGCGAATGTACCTTTCATTGAAGACGGTGTTCACCGGAAAACAGATGACGCTGTTTTGACCAAAGGCACCGAAGTTTCGACCGCGAGAACTCTTTGGCCCAATCGACCCTGCTTCAACAATGATCGGCCACACCCGGTCCACCAGGCGCGAAAGAAATCGATTGCGAACAGTTCTCCAACGGCTCAGTGCAACAGGCGCCAAAGCCGGACGATCTTCCACCGCTGAGACGCTAGCCGCGCCGAAGAATCTGGGAACATGTGGCTATGTCATCTTTCGGGTCATCTTTCGGGTCATCTTTCGGGTCATCTTTCGGGCCATCTACAGGCCAGACTTCCCAGCTAACTGGACACCTCACCGATGTACCCGGTCTGCGACTGGGCCACTTTCATCGGCATGGACGTCAATGGCGCACCGGCTCCACGGTCATAGTTGCCGCCAAGGGAGCAATCGCTGGAGTTGATGTGCGCGGCGGCGGACCAGGAACTCGTGAAACCGATTTATTGCGTCCCGAAAACCTCGTCCACCAAGTTCAAGCCATCTGTCTGACGGGAGGCAGCGCCTTTGGGTTGGCTGCCGCCGATGGAGTGATGCACGTTCTCGAGGAGCGGGGACTCGGCTTTCCGGTGGGTGGTCCGACTGGAGCGGTCGTTCCCATTGTTCCCACCGCAGTCATCTTCGATCTGGGACGCGGCGGCTCATTCGCCAATAGACCCGATCATTCCTTTGGCCGGCGGGCCACAGAAGCAGCTTTTCGTCGCACCCCGCAGACCTTTCCCCACAGCGCCATTGGTGCCGGTATCGGCGCTAGAGCCGGCGGCCTCCAGGGCGGAGTAGGAATGGCCAGCCAGATCGTGGATCTTTCCCAGGTCCAAGGTGCTCACGGGGTGATGCTAGGGACTGAACCAGTGGTGGTGTCAGCCCTAGCGGTTGTCAATGCTGTGGGATCAGTCATTAATCCGCGAACTGCTTTGCCCTGGGAGGAAATATTCCTCGGGGATTCACCGCTGTTGAAATCGCCATCGGCCGCCGATTACCGTCGATTGTCGAGATACCTTTCGTCGCTCGCTGGTCAAACTGCGTCACCTCTCAACACCACCATTGGAGTTGTGGCCACCAATGCCCCCTTGTCGAAGGCCGAATGCACCAAATTCGCCGCCGTTGCCCACGATGGGCTGGCACGAGCCATCCGTCCGGCCCACTGCATGCATGACGGCGACACCATCTTTGGATTGTC
>JBJOFA010000074.1:0-6385 GCA_046049015.1 Actinomycetota bacterium
CCCGAGTTGTCGCCACGCGATGCATCACCATGACCGCTCCTCCGGCTGCAGTGTTCCCCTGGATTCGCCAGATGGGTTTTGGTCGCGCCGGGTGGTATAGCTACGACTGGATCGACAACCTCGGTCGCAAGAGCGCCACTTCGATTCACTCTGAATGGCAGGAAGTCTTCAGTGGCTCTCTTGTCCCGGGTGGACCAATTGATTTCGAGGCGGTCATAGTTGAATCTCCTCATTCGTTTGTGATCAAGGTTGCGGCCCGAGGTCGAATGGGAAAGCGCATCTGCTTCACACTCGCTTACGAACTGCGAAATCATCCCCTAGGGACTCGTCTCGTGACCCGCATGCGCGCCCGCACGGACATTCCGGGCGGAGCGCTTTTAGATCGTCTGGTGTTGGCTCCTGGAGATGGCCTCATGGTGCGTAAGCAGTTATTGAATATCGCTCAACGCGCTGGCATGTGAAGCCACGGCGATTTGGTCACTACTGGCGCCCCCGGTAGGAATCGAACCTACGACCTGCGGTTTAGGAAACCGTTGCTCTATCCACTGAGCTACGGAGGCGGGGATGGTGCGAAATGTGGTGCGAAATTCGCCGACACAGGCCATGTCATCAAGGTCAAGGTTACAACTGCCAGCCAGATACGGAAAGAAACAGGGAAACATCCCTCTCATAGGGCTCATCCTGCGTAATTTCAGCGATAGGACGCACGAGATTCGCGGCTACTAGTTACTTGCGTGGTTTGGGGTTGTGATCGGGCAGATCCCATGTGCCGGAGTACAGCGAAAGGTCTCCCCTGGTTCGGTATTGCCGTGTCAACAATGCAGGAATGCCTTAGTGAATTTGACAACCACGTAACTTAAGCTCACGTCGTTCAAGACCAACTGCCCGCACACGGCGAACAAACCACTTTTTTCATGTTGTTGTGCATTGACTATCAAATGAAGTTGGTGAATTAGGCCCGCCTGAAAATGGTCAATAACACCAACCGATAGAACAATTCGCTGCTGGAAACAGTTTTTGGTGAGCCCTTGTTTTCGACCGAAAATTATTGATCTGTATTCAGGGAGATCAATCCAATTCCAGGTCGTGCTTCGGGTCGCTGTTTGGTGATGTTTGTCGAGTTACTGCCGCTGAGCGGCTTGGTCAAGGTTGCCCTGAGTGCCTGATTAGTGGCCCATCACCGATTCGGCGAATCAAATCATTGTCATGAGGATGAAGTCGACTCTTTGGTTGAATCGTCCGTAGTTGCGGGCTCATTATTTGGGGAGGAGTCGAGCCTCTAAGCACGAGTTGTAGAACCCGGCGGCGTACTCTTTAATCCCAAGACCACCTCGTTGGGGAAGAAAACTGAGAAATTTGGCGGGGATTCGAACCCAGAGTGATTCACAGTGAAGTAGGGGAACCCCTACTGGTGATGGAGGCGGAAATCGGCAACACTCGTCATCGTAAAGCACGTTATGGGACGCCCGATGGGCGTACACAGGGGGAAAACCATGGGAGCCATCGTCTCCACTTCATCTGGCCTAATCGAGGGTGGGATCGAGAACGGCGTTCACGCCTTTCGCGGAATTCCGTACGCGGCATCAACTGATGGCGCCAATCGATTCCGGGCACCACAGCCGGTTGCGTCGTGGGACGGTGTCCGAAACGGCACCAAGAACGGTCTGATTAGTCATCAGCCTCCGCTTCCACCGCCCTTCGGTCAGCCATTGCCACCAGCCGGTGACGACTGTTTGAACCTCAACGTCTGGACCCCTGATCCGGGCGCATCCAATCTTCCGGTGTTCGTCTGGATTCACGGGGGAGCCTTCGTCGGCGGCAGCAGCATAGAACCCGTGTACGACGGTGCGTCGTTCGCTCGTAATAGCGTCGTGTGTGTAACCATCAACTATCGCCTCGGTGCACAGGGTTTCTGGAACCTTGCCGATCATTTCCCCGAATTTCCCGACTCGGGCAACCTCGGACTCCTCGATCAGATCGCTGCCCTCGAGTGGGTGCAGAAGAACATCTCATCATTCGGTGGAGATCCGGGCAAAGTAACCATCGGAGGAGAGTCAGCCGGGGGAATGAGCGTGGGCAGTTTGCTCGCAGCACCGAAAGCCAAGGGTCTCTTCCGCCAAGCGATTCCGCAGAGTGGTGCCGGCCACAACGGAATCAGCGCACCCACCGCGTCGAAGATCGCCAAAAACCTTCTCGATCGCGTCGGTGTAAAGCCCGGTGATTCAGCGGCGTTGGCGAAGCTTGATCCTGTCGTCTTATTGGCGGCTCAAGTCGAGATGACCACGGAGATCCAAACTCTTCGCAATCCGGAAGTCTTCGGCGAGGCCGCTATAGCCAGCATGGCGCTGCAGCCAACATACTTCACTGATGTGCTCCCGCACAGACCGATCGACGCCGTCAGGGCCGGCTCAGCCACTGGAATTCCACTTCTCATCGGGACGACACTTGAGGAATCGCTTGTGTTCGTGGTCGCGATGGCTGAGATGTTCTCCGACAATCTCGTGAACGGCATGGCTGTGGCGTCGTTTGGGGATGCACAGAAGGCCGAAAACGCACTGAAGATGTACCGCAGCAACCGACCCGACGCCCCGCCCCATGTAATCAGCGCCGCCTTCGACACCGACCGTATGTTCACGGTTCCAGCCGTTCGCTTGGCCGAGGCACAACTCGCTCACACCAAAGACGTCTGGTCGTACCGTTTCGATTGGCGCACACCACTCCTGGGTGGAGCACTCGGAGCCTGCCACGCCCTCGAATTGGCCTTCGTTTTCAACACGGTCACCGATCCGGCGGCGGCGTTCTTGACTGGTCCTGATGCTCCGCAGGGCCTGGCTGACGACGTACATCAAGCGTGGGTGTCGTTTATCTCGCATGGCAATCCCCATCACGTGCGTCTCCCGGCATGGGATCGCTACGACATGAGCACCCGAACCACGATGTTGTTCGACACCAAGTGCTCAGCCGCATTGAACCCACGCGCCGAAGAGCTTGCGCTCTGGGATGGAATCATCTGAGTCGACTTCAAGATCTGGGGTAACACAACCTGCTTCAGGGAAATCAGTCGGGTGAACGACCGAGGTAGCTCGTCTCAAGGAACTCCGGTCGGGACGAGAGATCTTTGGCGCTACCGTCATAGGTGATTCGACCACGATTCAGGACATAGGCGCGGTCGGACGCTTTTAAGGCCAGATGAACGTGTTGCTCGACGAGCAGCACGCCGATCTGCTTGTCGCTGGCGATCTGACCTAACACCGGCAGCATTCTCTTGAAAATGATCGGTGCGAGGCCAAGGCTCATTTCGTCGATGAGAAGGAGTCGTGGACCAGCAATGATCCGGCACCCGAGCGCAAGCATTTGCTGCTCGCCTCCAGACAGTAATCCGGCCTTGCGGGACATGAGCACGCCGAGGGCGGGGAAATAGCCGACGACGTCTTCAAGGGTCGCATTCCCTTCTTCACGTTGGTGCAGGCGAAGGTTCTCGGCAACGGTGAGCTGAAAAAATAAGCCGCGGTCCTGAGGAAGCAGTGATAATCCGAGCCGGGAAATCTTGTGAGAAGGCTGACCGCTGATCATCGTCCCGTCGAACAAGATCGAGCCATTCATGACTGGAAGCAGGCCGGCGATCGAATGAAGGATCGTCGTCTTACCAGCGCCGTTCGCGCCAAGGAGGGCAACCATTTCACCAGCATCGACGCGTACGGACACATTATGAACGGCGGCTACCTCACCGTGTCCACTGGTCAGATCATCGACATGAAGGAGGCTCATTCTTCTGCCTGTCCGAGATACGCCTCGAGCACAGCCGGATCATTGCTGATCTGTTTGGGAGTTCCAGAGGCGATGATTCGTCCGAAGTCGAGAACATAGAGGAAGTCACACGTTGCAAAGACGAGGTCCATGTCATGATCGATCAACAGGATTGAGGTCCCCTTGTTCGCAATGTCGACGATGGTGTAGCCCAGCGATTCAGTTTCCGAAGTCGACAATCCCGCTGCCGGCTCATCGAGAAGAAGAAGTGATGGTTCGGCGACAAGAGTTCGTGCCACGCCAAGCAATTTCTGCTGCCCGAGCGATAGTTCGCTCGGAGCCTTCTCCGAAATCGACGAAAGCCCGACTGTTTCGAGTGCGGCCGTGATGTCAAGATCTTCCGTGCTTCGGCGCGGGAGGAGGAGGTCACGCAAGATGGCCTTCAATCCGGATGGCTCCTTCGAAACCCGCAAGTTGTCGGTCACCGATACGTCGCCGAATAGTTCGACCGATTGCCACGTCCTTCGAAGCCCCATCCGCGCAATCTGGTGCGGGCTCGAGCCATTCAGGGCATGTCCATCGAATTCCACCCGACCATCGAATGGAGTGAATCCAGAGATCGCGTCGATGAATGTGGTCTTACCGGCTCCATTCGGACCTATGAGTCCTACGATCTGGCCGGCCTTCACGACCAGGTCGATGCTGTCATTGGCGACGACGCCTCCGTAGTGAACCGAGAGTCCGTAAGTTCGCAAGATCTCAGAATCGGTCACGGTATTGATTCTTTCGACGGGAGTTTTTTTGGGGTTAGAAGCGGGTGATTCTTGATCACCTGCGGCCACTTCTCGGTTGCGACGGGATCTCCAGCGAGCGAAGTTCTCGCGAATGGCTCCGCTGATACCCGTGGGATTGAAGACTGCTTGAGTAATCAGGCCGATCCCTGCCAGGAGCGAATAACTGTTGCCAAGGTTGAGATTTCGGTCGACGACAACAAACACGATTCCCAACGGAGCGATGAGACCGCCGACAATTGCGCCGGAAACGCTGGTGATCCCGCCGAGGTAGGCGTAGACCAAGATCGACACTCCGACGAGCCAAGTGAAGCTCTCTGCTGAAAGCTGTCCGCGCCCATAGCCGATGAAACATCCACCCATCCCAGCTAGACCCGAGGCGATGGCGAAGGCTTGCAGTTTGGTCAAGGCCACGTTGATTCCAACTGATGCCGCCGCACGCTCGTTGGATCGCACAGCCAGAAAGCGACGTCCCGTTCCACTGCGGATCAGGTTGATCACGACGTAGACGGCGAACATGAGTGCGACGACGACAAGAAATCCGAATTCAAATCGAGCGATGTTTCGCCCGGCGCGGACCCCAAGATTGAGTCCGAGGAAGTTTGGGTCTGGGATCTTGTTTCCTTCGCTGGATGAGAAACTAGAGTTGCGGAAGATGAACTTCTCGAGAGCGACCCCGCTGGCGAGGGTGACGATGGCCAACTGGGCGCCGCGGATACGCAATGCCGGAATTCCGATGATGACACCGATCACCATCGTGATGAGCACGGCTAGAAATCCCGAGAAAGGAAACGGGATCCCAGCACCGTCGGCCAACTTCGAAAGCAAGAATCCGGAAGAACCCGCTAACGCAGCTTGCGTGAGGGAGATCTGGCCGACGAGTCCAGTAAGAACCAGGACCGAGAGTGTGATCATCGACATCGTGAGGCTGGTCATCAGCCCAAAACGATAACCACCACCGAGAAGTGCCATGGCGAGGATTCCGGCCAGACCCCAGAGCAGAATGTGCCAACTCTTGGTGGTCGGGATTCCTACTTTGGGCAAGGGGTCAACCTTCAGTGAACCACGATTCGGGAGCAAGCGGCCGACGAAGAAGAGAACAAGAACAATTACGATGAAGGGAACGGCATCGGTGATGCCGGTTCGGGCCCACATCGGCCACCAAGTCTTCGAACTCGTGAATTGAATGACCGACTGAAAAGATCCGAGTGCGAGTCCAGCGAAAACAGCGACCCCAATTGACTGCAATCGTGCGATGAGCGCAGCAGCGAGAGCGGGTACCACTGCGAGTGTGTAGTTAGCGGGATTGAGGGGAGTGGTTGGTGAAGCAAGAATCAGAACTAGTCCGATCGCTAGACCGGAAATGAGCCATGTGAGACCGGCCAGGAACTGTGGCGAGAAACCCGCGAGAGCGACGTTTTGCTCGTTCTCGGCCCCGGCCCGGGTGGCGAGCCCGATCTTGGAGAACTTGAAGTACGCCCAGAGCACCAAACCCATGATCGTGACGATGCTCGCGAGCCAGAGTCGATCTCGAGGGAAGGAGATTCCGGCGACTTTGATCGTTTCGCTGGGGAGAATCGGGTTGACGACGCGACCATCCCCACCCAGTTGCAGAACCACGAGTGATTGCAGAGTGATCAGCACTCCAACGGTGGCGACAACCTTGGCAAGGATAGGGGCCGACCGGAGTGGCCGGAAAACCAAGAAATGGCAGAGCATCGAAATCAAAGCTGCGGAGGCGAGCGCCACGATCAAGGAGAGAGCGAATGGTGGAGTATCGGCGATGTGGATGCGATGCGGAATGATGGCGACCGGGAGGAGCAGATCGCCGTGGTCGGTCATCTCGG
>JBJOFA010000075.1:0-10299 GCA_046049015.1 Actinomycetota bacterium
CATGGTTCCGCAAGGTATTTCTGCCGACCTCATCGCCACCATCGAAGGTTTCACCCGCCAGCAAGTTGATGAACTCGCCCTCACCAGTCAGCAACGCGCATTTCGGGCCCAGAGTGAAGGACGCTTTGATCGCAGCATCGTGCCGATCCTCAACCCCGACGGATCAATAGCCCTCGACCGTGATGAACATTTGCGCCCCGAGACCACTGCGGAGTCTCTGGCCGGTTTGTCGGCATCATTCGAAAAACTCGGAATGAAGCATCTGGACGGATTTGATCGACCTTTTGATGAGATGTGTCGTCAGGTGTACCCGCAGATTTCGGCAGTCAATCACGTGCACCATGCCGGCAATTCTTCTGGAGTGGTCGACGGAGCCGGAGTCATCATGGTCACTAGTCCCGAATACGCCAAAGCCCACGGACTCAAACCGCGGGCTCGCATTGTCATGTCGGCAGTCGCTGGTGCCGAACCCGTGATCATGCTCACCGCACCGGCGCCCGCTTCCAAGAAGTGTTTGCAAAAAGCCAAGATGACTGCCAAAGACATTGACTTGTGGGAGATCAACGAAGCCTTTGCGGCCATTCCGTTGAAGGCCATGCGCGAATTGGGTATCACCCCGGAGAACGTGAATGTCAATGGTGGAGCCATAGCACTCGGACACCCCATCGGTGGAAGTGGCCCCATGTTGATGCAAACCGCACTCGACGAACTTGAGCGTCAAGATAAATCCACGGCACTGATCACTATGTGTACCGGTGGCGGCATGGGAACGGCAACGATCATTGAACGTCTCTAGCAACCAGCTGTCGGCATCGTGAGCATGTACGACCAATACACGCAACTGCAATTTTCGCGTCCTGCTAATGGCGTCTTGCAAGTCACTTTGAATGGCCCTCATCTCAATGCCGTTGGACCAGAGGCTCATCGCGAATTAGCCGATGTTTGGATGACCATCGATCGCGATCCCGATGTTCGAGTAGCACTTCTCACTGGTGCCGGTTCCGCCTTCTCAGCTGGTGGAAGCTTTGATCTCATAGACGGCATAGTGAGCGACTTCGCCTATCGTTCGCGAGTTCTCCGAGAAGCCCGTGATCTCGTTCGCAATGTTCTCGATTGTTCTAAACCAATTGTGTCAGCCATTCGCGGTCCGGCAGTTGGTGCTGGTCTCGTGGCCGGACTTCTCGCCGACGTTTCGGTGGTCGGTCGCACCGCTCGCATCATTGATGGTCACACCCGATTGGGCGTCGCCGCAGGAGATCATGCTGCGGTGTGTTGGCCCCTTCTCGCCGGTATGGCCAAAGCAAAGTATTACTTGCTCACTTGTCGTCCCCTCTCGGGCGAGGAAGCCGAACGCATCGGCCTGGTTTCGCTGTGCGTTGACGATGAACAAGTGGCCGACACTGCCCTAGAAATTGCCGTCGAATTGGCCGACGGGGCCCAAGCCGCCCTTCGATTCACCAAACACACTCTGAATCACTGGTACCGAGCCATGATGCCCGCCTTCGACGCCTCATTGGCCTATGAGTTCTATGGCTTCGGTGGACCCGACGCCGCCGAAGGCGTGGCCTCACATCGAGAGAAACGTCCCCCGCATTTCACCGGACCCACCGGCGACTAGTTATTTACGAAGAAGTTTCATTCACGGGGC
The DNA here is from genome assembly GCA_046049015.1 of Actinomycetota bacterium. Taxonomy (GTDB): domain Bacteria; phylum Actinomycetota; class Acidimicrobiia; order Acidimicrobiales; family Ilumatobacteraceae; genus Casp-actino8. The sequence continues at coordinate 1,649 of JBJOFA010000075.1, forward strand.
AAACCGAGCACGCGTTCGCCAATGATGTTGCGCTGAATTTCCGATGATCCGGCATAGATGGTGTGCGAGCGACTGAACATGAAGGTGTGCAGGAAACCGTGCTCATCTGATTCAGCGGCGTGATGATGCAGCGCATCAGCTCCCATGATGTCCGTGGCCAACAATCCCAATCGCTGGTGCCATCGGGACCAAAATAATTTGCCAATAGATCCTTCGGGGCCTGGTTGTTCACCGCGCATGAAGCGTGTGACATTACGTAGTCCAGACCAGCGCATGATTTCCAATTCGGCATACAAGTCGGCAAAACGCTGACGGATATCGGCCTCGCCCAACACTCCTCGGCCCTTGGCGTACTGTCGAAGTCGATCGAACTCTTGAGCAAAGCGCATCTGCTGAGCCATAAAAGCCGTTCCCCGCTCGAAGCCCAGAGTTCCCATTGCCGTTTTCCAACCATGACCGCGTCCCCCGACCACCAGATCGGCAGCCGTCACGGCACCATCGAAAAACACTTCGCAGAAGTGATCATTTCCCGTCATCTCCACCAGTGGCCGCACTTCCACCCCGGGTTGATCAATGGGAACTAAGAGATATGACAAAGACTTGTGGGCCTTTTCATCAAGTTCAGTACGGCACAACACAAAGATCCACTGGGCGAACTGGGCTTGGCTGGTCCAAACCTTTTGCCCGTCAATACGCCAGGTGTCGCCATCAAGAACAGCCGTGGTTCGCACCCCGGCGAGATCGGATCCCGCACCGGGTTCGCTGAATCCCTGACACCAGTATTCCTCACCGCGCAAGATTGGTGGCAAGAAGCGGGCCTGTTGCTCCGGTGTGCCAAAGGTGATCAAGGTCGGACCAAGCAAACTCTCGCCGAAAAATCCCGCTCGCTGCGGACCATTGGCCGCCGTGTACTCCTGGGCAAAGACCAACTCCTCGGCCACCGAAGCTTCTCGGCCGCCGAACTCTTTGGGCCAGGTAAGTCCCAGCCAGCCAGCGCGCCCCAATTCTTGTTCCCAGGCCACCCGTACCGACCAATCCTCAGCCCCCATTTCGGCTGAAGTACCCAGGTGGGCGTATTCACCTACGAGATGTTCGGTCATCCAGGTGCGAATTTCGGACCGGAACTTGGCCGCTTCGGGTGACTCATTGAAATCCATGGGGTCAGTCTCCCGCGAGTCGACCTGGACGACGTAATCCGTAGCCATAGTTGCTGCGACCGGATCGGTTCCACACTGAACCGCCTAAGGTCTCACCGTGCAGAATGAATCCTTCGAGGCCGTCGCTGACCCGGCTCGCCTTTTTGATCTCACCGGCCGTACCGCTCTCATCACTGGGGGTAGTCGTGGTCTCGGACGCCAGATGGCCCTGGCCTTTGCTCACCAAGGGGCCGATGTCATGATTGCCAGTCGGTCAATGGAATCCTGTGAAGAAACTGCTCGCGAAGTGCGAGCCGCCACCGGACGTCGCTGCCTGACCTATGCCTGTCACATTGGACGTTGGTCAGAACTGGAGGGACTTGCCGAATTCGCCTGGAACGAACTTGGCGGAGTGGACATTTTGGTCAACAATGCCGGCAAGTCGCCCCCGTACGAAACGGTGCTCGATGTCAATGAACACCTTTGGGATTCAGTTCTCAACCTCAATCTGAAAGGTCCCTTTCGACTGAGTGCTCTCTTGGGAACCAAGATGGCCGCTCGCGGTCTCGAAACGGGTAAGACCGGATCGATTATCAATATCTCCAGCATCGCGGCCATTCATCCCACTCCCGATGTCATCCCTTACACCGCTGCCAAAGCTGGACTGAATGCCATGACAATCGGCTTTGCTCAAACTCTCGGTCCTCACGTGCGCGTCAACTGCATCATGCCGGGATCATTTCGCACCGATATTTCTAAGGCTTGGAATTGGGACCTGGTGAATCAATCCATGAAGCGCATTGCCCTGAAACGAGTTGGAGAGCCTCACGAAATTGTCGGTGCCGCTCTCTTTTTGGCCAGCGATGCCGGCTCGTACACCACCGGCGCCGTGTTCACCGTCGACGGTGGCGTCCCCACCTGACTCACCGCATTCATGATCTCGCTCATAACTTGCTCACCAGTACTTTCGGAGTCACCATGACATTAAGCAACGACCAAAAACTTGAACTTCAACAGCGATTCGCGGCCGCCACCGCCAGTGGAAATCCCGACGAGGCCGCTCTGTTGTGTGCTGAGGGCGCCGAGGTTTGGCACAACTACGACGAGTTATCCATCCCCTATATAGACACCGGCAAAAGCCTGGTTTGGCTCCATCGAAAAGTCCCTGACATCGCCTGGGAAACCCGCAAAGTCACCGCCACTGCCGATGGCTGGATGTGGCAGGCAGCCATCACTGGTACTGCCCCCGGTGGTCCGCTGCGAGCCCAAACTTGCATGATCGCCACCCTCAACGATGACGGCTTGATCGTGCAACTCGATGAATACATTGATCCCGTGCAGATGCTTCCGGTTCGGGCCAAGTAATCGGAAAATAGTTTGTCGGGCAATCAGGTAACTAGCCTGACCCCATGACAAGTTCCTCTTCTTCACCCTCAACTCCTGGTCACATGGTGGCTGGTCGCGTCTGCATTGTGACTGGCGCAGGTCGCGGTATCGGTCGCGAATACGCTCTCATGTTGGCCGCTCAAGGCGGACTAGTAGTCGTCAATGATCTTGGAGCGTCACGCGACGGAACCGGTGGAGACCAGGGTCCAGCCCAAGAAGTAGTTGCTGAAATCAAGGCCACCGGTGGCCAGGCTGTGGCGAACACTGATGACATCAGCACTTGGAGCGGAGCCAAGAGCATCGTCGATCAAGCCATTGACACTTTCGGTGGACTCGACGTTGTGGTCAATAACGCTGGCATCTTGCGCGACCGCATGCTTTTTTCCATGTCGGAATTGGAGTGGGATTCGGTGATCACCGTGCATCTCAAGGGAACCTTTGGCACCAGTCGTTTTGCCGCTGAGTACTGGCGCAACCGTTCCAAGGACGGCCAAGCCAATGATGCCCGCATCATCAACACCTCATCGGTGGCCGGTCTCTATGCCAATCCGGGGCAGGTCAACTACGGCGCGGCCAAAGCCGGCATCGCCGCTTTCACTCAAATAGCGGCTCAAGAGTTGGTGCGCTACGGCGTCACCGTGAACGCCATCGCGCCGGGGGCTCTCACTCGCCTCACTGAAGCTTTGGCTCTTCCCGATGAGATGTTGGCCAAATTCGATCCGCGCTGGGTTGCCCCCATTGTTACCTGGTTGGCTTCGCCCCTCTCCAAGGATGTGACCGGCGAAGTCATCGAATCAAACGGCATGTTTCTCGCCATTGCCGAAGGGTGGCGTCGGGGTCCGACCCTGACGACTCCTCCGGCCGAGCCCGAAGAGGTCGATGCCGCCATTCGTCCGCTCTTGGCTGCCACCAAGCCGCGCACCACAATGGCCGATATCAACTGATATGCCCGGTGATATCTCCGGTGATTCAACGGCACGTTCCCTGCTGGTCATTTGCACGGGAAACGCCGCTCGGTCGGTGATGGCTGGAGCCATCATCAATGATCGACAACCCCTCTTATTCGTGGAGACCGCCGGAACACTCACGGTTGATGGACAACCCATTAGTTGGCGAACCCGCGAGGCGTTGCGCCAGATTGGTTTGGCCGCACCGCACCATCGCAGCAAACAGATCGAACCACCTCATGTGGAACGGGCCGCCTTGGTGATCGCTCTTGCGCCAGAACATGTGGAATGGATGCGCCGCAATCACCCTGAGGCCGCTCATCGCACCGCTACTCTCAAACGTTTAGTTCGTCATCTCGATACCGGCGGACCACTGAAGCAGCGCGTCGATGCTTTGAAATTGGCTGAAGTCAACTTAGAACCCTGGGAAGAAGTAGTCGATCCCGGCGGCGGAGAAGTTGACGATTTCATCCGCTGCGCCTTTGAAGTTGTCGAACTCATTGACGAACTTATTGATCGTCTTGACGATCGACAGACTTTGTGATCGTCTCACCGATTGAGTCGACGATCAGCCCATCTCATTTTCGCGTTGACTGACCACTCCGGCCGACAATAGCGAGTTGATCTGCTCCGGGGTTCGCCCTAGTTCCCGCAAGATCTCCGTCGAGTGCTCACCAAGTCCTGGAGCAATCCATCGCGGCTCTCCGGGTGTGCCGTGAAAGTCCGCCGGCGAGGCGATCATGGTCGTCGTGCCGTATTCATCAGGGACATCGATCAGCCCACCAGCATGCGCAAGCTGCGGATCATTCAAGATTTCCTCTGCCGTATTCACCGGTGCCCAGAACATGTCCGGTTCGGTGTCGAATATTTCCGTCCACTCCGCCATCGACTTCGTGGCAAAGACCTGATCAAGCAGAGCTATGAGTTCTTTGTGATTGATGGCTCGATTGAGGGGCGAATTGAAACGCTCATCGTCAATCCATTCCGGATGCCCTGCCACTCGCGCCAACGGAGACCAATGACGATCCCCCTCTAAGCCCACCACCCAGAACCACTTACCGTCACCAGCTTGATAATTGTTCACTGTTGGACTGAGCATCGAATCTCGTTGACCAATTGCCGGGTGCTGACCCCAGCCCAGCACCATGTTCAAGTCAAAGCCCACGGTGTACACGCCTTGGCGCAATCGCTCCGGCGAAGCTAACTCCTGTGGAGTGATCTCCCATCCCGCCACGCTGGAACGGGAGCGCTCCACCTTCCGGGGTGAGCAGGTGAGCAATACCCGAGCGGGCCCAGAAAGCCGCTATGTCATAGCCCGGTCGATTGGCATCGGGGCCATCAAGTCCATATCCGGTGATCTGTCCGTAGATGAGACGGGGATTGCGTTGCTGCAAGGTCTCGTAATCGAGACCAGCGCGCTTCAAAGCTTCGACCCGCACATTGGTGACAAAGACATCAGCAGTATCAAGGAGTTCATAGGCCACCTGCAATCCCTCAGGAGTGGCGATATTGAGGGCGATACTGCGCTTATTACGATTGTCCAGTTCGAAAACCGGATTATTGGGCATGTCACCACCCAACATGCGTTGAAAACTCCGCGCCGGATCTCCGGTTAAAGGTTCGATCTTGACGACGTCGGCACCCCAGTCGCCCAAAACTCCGGCGGCAGCGGGGCCCGCAACCCACACTCCAAGTTCAACTACGGTGACACCCTGCAATGGACCGGACATAACTGCGACCCTAATCGCCTCAGTGAGAAAACTCCTGAAGGGGCCATGACCGGGATAGGAAGCGAACCTTGGTGGAGATGAGGGGAATTGAACCCCTGGCCTCTACATTGCGAACGTAGCGCTCTGCCAACTGAGCTACACCCCCAAGGGAGTTGGACTCTAGCGGAGTTCGGACAAGCCACCTCAGGCGGCGCGGATCCAATCACGACGATAGGTCTGGGGTCCTTGGGCATAGCGACGCATTTGCGATAAGCGGTAGCAATAGCCAGACAAGCCCATGGCCGCCAACACGAATACGTAGACAAAGAAATCACTCTTGGTCGTAAAGGCGATGAAGGCCGAACCGGTCGTCACCAGCAACAAGCACATCAGGACGTTCTGTCGACGCTGACGAACCGAAACCGTACGAGCCATGGAACGTGAATTATCTCGAGCCATTGGGCGGCTCGTATCTGAACCAGGTTCACGACGAACAGGTCGCCCCATGGCACCGCTGGTCTCATAGGCGTAAGCCTGCGGGTCAAAGCCACGCTGGCGATTGGGAGCTGGTGCCAAAGGTCGAGCCATCGAGCGCATTGACGTCGATCGCATCGGAGTAGAACGCTGAAGGGTGGAGAGCTGGCGGCGGAAGTCGACAACGGATGATCCTGAACGGCTATCGGAGCGTCCACGAAGAAGTGGTGGCAACAACACAGCGGCCCAAACGGCTGCTACGAGTACCAGAACAATGTTTCCCACGAGTAGGTCCTCCCCTTACTTCAACCCGAAACGCTAACCAGCATCCCTGCCGGTCTGGCGGTTTTCGCAACGTTCCCGTAACGCCAACCACGTACATATGTCACACTACTGCAACAAATACGGGCTCGTTGCCATGAAACCGGCACTTTCTCAGACTTTGGTGACGGCCGTCACATAGTCGAAAAGACTGGAATCAGACCCGTTGGTAGGTCCCCGATCGGCCCCCGGTCTTCTCCCAGAGCGCTACATCGCTAATAACCATGTCCTTATCTATGGCTTTACACATGTCGTACACCGTCAGCGCGGCCACGGTGCAGGCATGAAGGGCTTCCATCTCCACCCCCGTGCGGCCCACCACCTCCACCCGGGCTTCGATATCGACCGAATTGGCCGTCACTGTGCAGTCCACCTCCACCGAACTGAGCATCAGCGGGTGGCACAGGGGAATGGCCTCACTGGTGCGTTTTGCAGCCTGGACGCCGGCAATTCGAGCGACGGCCAGCACATCGCCTTTGGCCAAACTCTGCTGGGCCACAGCTTGAGCGGTTGCCGGCGCCATCACCACTCGACCCCGAGCCACGGCTCGCCGCACCGTGGTTTCCTTGCCTCCGACATTCACCATCCGCGCCTGACCAGCGGCGTCCAAATGCGTGAAGTCTCCGGTCTCCCCAGTATTGGACCCATCCTCTTTCACCCGATCATGTTACGGGTCCAGCCGACTGGGTCTTCACCGGTCACACTCGGAATAATGGTTCCAACATCACCTCCGTCCTGAATTTCCTGCACGATGACGTTGTCGAGTCGCACGAACAGTGACATCACGGCAGTGACATCACGACATGAAAGGAGCTCCTATGAAGGTCATGACCCAGGACTGGCGGCATTTGCTCTTTGCGCACTGGAGCTACGAGCCATACGTAGTTGAGGCGTTTTTGCCTGCTCACTTACGAGATCACGGAGTGGAACTCGACACTTTTGAGGGCCGGGCCTATGTCGGTCTGGTGCCATTTCAGATGCAAAATCTGCGCCTGCGCGGTTTGCCGCGCATTCCCACGACTTCAGATTTCCCCGAGATCAATGTCCGCACCTATGTCACCCATCGGGGACGACCGGCGGTCTGGTTCTTCTCGCTCGATACCCCCCAAGTCCTGCCAACTCTTGTGGCCCGAACTGCATTCCGCTTGCCGTACTGTCTGGCCCGGGCCTCAGTGACCGTGACCGGATCCGGTGCGGGAGCGATTATGGCAAGCAGCGTGGAGAGGCGCTGGCCCAATACGGCTCACTCCATGATGGCAGTCCGCATCGGCGAGCCCGTCTCGCCCACACCGTTGACCGAGTTCCTCACCGCTCGTTGGGGTTTGGTTGCCACCGCGTCACTTTTTGGCCGACCGCCGGCAGTTTGGCACGGACCCATCGAACACGAACCCTGGCCCCTGCACTCCGCGGAGTTACTGGATCTTGATGACACTTTGTTTGAAGCCGCCGGTCTTCCCACTCCGACCGGCGATCCTCACTTGTTGTACAGCCCAGGAGTTTCCACCACGATTTTCAGTCTTGAGCGTCTCACGACAACGGGGTGACTATTCGGTTCCTGCCGTGAAGGCGGGCTTTATCAACCGCCGATTTGGCTCATGGACCGATTGGGCCGTACGAAATTCACCTGATTGATCTGGTGTCCCGCCCACTTGGTACCCACCGCCCGCTCAATGAGAGCGGCCAGCGCATCATCGTCAGCACCATTGCGCATGACCTGGCGTAGATCGAACTCATCAGTGGCAAAAAGACAGGTTCGGAACTGACCATCAGCGGTCAATCGTACGCGGTCGCAATCCCCGCAAAACGGCTTGGTCACGCTCGGAATAACCCCCACCGTGCCTTGGCCATCAAGGTAACGCCACCGGTCAGCCGGGGCGGCCCCACGCGCCGGCATCAATTCGAGAGGAAAGACCTCGGCGATTCGGCCAACAATCTCATCTTGACTCACCACTGTTTCACTCAACCAGTGACCTTGAGCATCAAGGGGCATGAACTCGATAAATCGCACTTCCACACCCATGTCGCGGCCGAACCGCGCCAGATCCACGATCTCATCGTCATTCACACCGCGTTCAATCACCGCATTGATCTTCACTTGATGGAAACCAGCCGATACCGCGGTCTCGATCCCCTCAAGAACCTTTGCTAACTCATCGCGCCGGGTCATCTGCTCAAACTTTTCCCGCACCAATGAATCCAAACTGATGTTGATGCGCTGAATGCCAGCGGCGCGCAACTCACGAGCCTGACTGACCAACGTGGAGCCGTTAGTCGTAATGGCCAGATCAATTGGTGAACCGGCCAAGCTCGACGAAGAATCCGACGGCACTACTAGTTGAGCCAATTTCTGAACGAGCACTGGCAGATGGGCTCGCACTGTGGGCTCTCCGCCCGTGAGGCGGATGCCATCCACCCCAAACCGTTGCACGAAGATGCCGGCCAGTCTCTCAATCTCTTCAAAGGTGAGCACATCCGATTTGGGAAGCCACACCAACCCTTCAGCTGGCATGCAGTAGGTGCAGCGGAAGTTGCAGCGATCGGTCACCGAGATACGCAGATCGCGAATTGTGCGACCGAATGGATCAATCAGATCTCGAACCGGCACGCTGTTAGACATATCGTCAGGATACGAGCAGGATCACCGCAACGTCTTGTCCAATGGCTACTCCGTCTCCATC
>JBJOFA010000076.1:0-6182 GCA_046049015.1 Actinomycetota bacterium
TCTCCCCGTCTCGCACCCCGGCGCCATGCTCTTCCTGGGCGACGGCCATGCCCTGCAAGGCGATGGCGAACCCACCGGCAATGGCGTCGAAACCTCAATGGACGTCGAGTTCTCCGTCGCCATTCGCAAAGCCGCCACCGTCAATCGGGTCAGTTCAGTGACCACAGTTGAAGCCGCATTGGCTGCCGTCCAAGGTATGGCAGAACAAACACCGGGCCGTATCGAGGTTCGCAGTTTGCAGGAACACCACGGCCGATGAGGTTGCCGTGAGCTTTGAGACTTCTGTCAGCATTGGATCGGTGCGTTTGCGCCACGCAGTGATGACCGCCGCCGGGACCTCGGGGCACGGTGCTGAATTGTCGTCTTACGGATCACTTGGCTCCCTGGGGGCAGTGGTGGTGAAATCTCTAGCCAGTTTCGAATGGCCAGGAAATCCGGCACCACGCCTACATCCTTTGGATTCTGGAATGTTGAACGCCGTGGGACTCCAGGGTCCAGGAATTGCCGCCTGGATGGATCGTGATTTACCAGATTTGGCCAAATCTCAAGCGTCGGTGGTGATCAGTATTTGGGGTCAGTCGCTGGATGATTACGCCCAAGCGACTGAGGCCGTGCGACAAGGGCTGCAGACTTCACCGCACGGCCAGAACGTGATTGCTGTCGAGGTGAACTTGTCATGTCCGAATCTCAACGGTCACGGGATCATTGCCCACGATCAGGAACTCTCGGTACAAATCATCAAAGTCTGTGAGTCCGTCGGCCGTCCCGTGTGGGCCAAACTCAGCCCCAATACCGATCGACTTGTCGAAATTGCCGGAGCCGTCCATCAAACAGGTGCCGAGGCCGTGACCTTGATCAATACGGTGACCGGAATGGCCCTCGATCCCAAAACAGGCCTTTCGGTGTTGGGCAACGGGGGTGCCGGGGGAGTATCGGGACCGGTGATCCACCCCATGGCGGTCAAGGCGATCTTCGATGTCCGAAAAGCCTGGCCCAATCTGCCCATTGTCGGGGTGGGAGGAGTGCGTTCAGGATGGGATGCCGCTGAACTGCTTTTGGCCGGAGCGCAAGCAGTCCAGGTGGGAACGGCCACCTTGGCAAATCCCCGAGCCGTCTTCAAAATTGCTCGACAGTTGGAGAAATGGGCCCTCAAGCGCCGATTCGCGTCACTTTCGGCTATTTCCGGACTGGCTCATGGTGGCGGTATCCACCCATAGGGCCCACCCCACGGGTAAGTTGCGCGCATGGCAACACCTCCGCAACTCACACCGGAACAGCGAACTGCGGCCTTAGCCAAAGCGGCCGAAGCTCGGGCTGCTCGGGCTGAAATTAAGCGTCAACTCAAATTGGGCTCCATGACGGTGGCCGATGCCTTGGTCTCAACCGATGTCAATGTCGGCAAACTCAAGGTCATTGCCATGTTGGAGAGTCTGCCGGGGTTGGGCAAGGTCAAAGCTCGCAAGATCATGGAAGAAGTCGGCATCGCCGATAATCGAAAGATTCAAGGCTTGGGCGCTCAGCAGAAAAAGGCTTTGCTGGAGCATCTCTCCAAGTGAAAGAGCGGGTGCTTGCGCCCGACTCGACCCCTTCTTCCACGCCGTTGATCATCATTGTCTCAGGCCCCGGTGGGGTCGGCAAAGGCACGATCGTGGATGCGTTGTTGCAGCGCGATCCCACGCTGGAGTTGAGTCGGTCATGGACTACTCGAAGTCGTCGACCTGGTGAAAGCAATGAGGCTTACGTTTTTGTCAGTCGTCAAGCATTTGAGGAGCATCGAGATCAGGGCGGTTTTCTCGAATGGACCGAGTTTCTCGGCAACTATTACGGAACTCCGGTGCCCGACTTTGGAACCTCGAGGGACATCGTCCTGGAAATCGAGGTGGACGGCGCCCAACAGGTCAAGGTCCGTCACCCCGAGTCTGTATTGATCTTCATTCTGCCGCCGTCTCGTGATGAGCAACGTCGGCGACTCATTGGCCGTGGGGATCCTGTCGAGCAGGTTCTCGAACGCCTGCGCAAGGCCGAAGAGGAAGAACCAGTTGGTCTGGCTTTAGCGGACCATTCGGTGGTCAATGACGATCTTGAGCGAACCCTGGACGAGCTGATGTCCATCATTGAAAGTGTCCGAAAAGGCAGATGAAACAGGTCGCCTGGTGACCCCTGATTACCGCTAACCTGACGGGATTGCGGGCGGGCCTTTATTTGGGCCGGTCGGCCCCTTCAAGAGAATTGTCGAGATTGATCATGGTTGCAAAGAACGAATCAATGATGTCCCCAGAACTTGAGGATCTTTTGAGCAAAGTCGACTCCAAATTCAGTTTGGTGACCCTGGCGGCCACACGGGCGCGAGACCTGCAGCAGTACTACGCCAAAATGGGATCCTTGTCGACCAAAGTCATCCCGCCCCAGGTGGCGTCGTTGCGTAAACCGCTGAGCATGGCTTTTGAAGAAATCGCTTTGGATAAAATTGTGCGAGTTTCAGCTGATGAAATGAAAGAGCGCGCTGAAGCCGAAGCGGCCGCAATGGCTGACGCTGCGGAATTCGCAATCATTGGTGATGATGCGCCGGTGAATTCGAATGCAATCGTTGAAGACTTGATCGGCCTACCTGAGGACGAGTCCTCAGAGTCCTGAGGCACGACACAGTCGTCAATTTGGCGACACCGTCGTCGGCTTTTGGTCATTTGCGGGGTGTCTATGTCGGTTTTTGCGGGAAAGAAAATTGTCGTCGGAGTCACCGGCGGTATCGCGGCCTATAAAGCCGTTGAGGTCTGTCGTCGTTTAGTCGATGCTGGGGCCCATGTTTCACCAGTTATGACCAAAGGTGCCGAGCATTTCATTGGGCGCACCACCTTGTCGGCCTTATGTAGTGAGCCAGTGCAATCCACCCTGTGGGACGAAGAGTCACCTATTCCCCACACAAAACTGGGACAGGGCGCTGATTTGGTAATCGTCGTGCCAGCCACGGCTCGGTCAATTGCCGCTTACGCACATGGTTTTTCCCACGACCTTTTGACCAACATATTGATTGCCACGCGCGCTCCGGTCCTGGTATGTCCGGCGATGCACACTGAGATGTGGGATCACCCCGCGGTGCGCGCCAATATCGAGTTACTGCGAAGTCGCGGGGTTCATATTGTGAATCCCGAATCGGGGCGACTGGCCGGGGGCGACATGGGCCATGGGCGACTGGCAAGCCCGGAAACCATTGTGGCCGCCGCCGAACGAATTCTGGGACCTGGTGACTTGCAGGGTGTCCGAGTGGTGGTGAGCGCAGGTGGTACCCGTGAACCAATCGACCCGGTTCGGGTCATAGCCAATCGCTCCAGTGGGAAACAGGGTTATGCCGTGGCCGCCGAAGCCCAGGCCCGGGGAGCCGAAGTGACCTTGGTGACCACGGTTGATCGGCCGGTTCCCCATGGTGTCACGGCCATAGCGGTTGAAACAGCGCAACAAATGTATGACGCTCTTCATTCTCAATGGGGAAGCGTTGATGTTTTGATCATGGCTGCAGCAGTGGCTGACTTTCGACCAGTGGTCTGTGCGGCTGAGAAGGTCAAGAAGGATCAGGGTGTGCCACAAGTCTTGCTCGAGCCCACTCCGGACATTTTGCAGAGTTTGGGAGCTTCGAAGTCGGCCGGACAAGTTTTAGTGGGCTTCGCTGCCGAGACCGGAAATCTGGTCGAGAATGCTTCAAAAAAGTTGGTCGCCAAGAATTTGGACCTTGTGGTAGCCAACGACGTGGCTCAATCGGGTGTGGGATTTCAACATGACACCAACGCGGTTACCTTTGTGAGGCCCGGAAACCATCTAGAGTCCGTTCCGTTGAGTGACAAGCGGGAGATTGCCCGTGAGATTCTTGACCGGGTTGTCGAGTTGCGGCGCTCTCTTGCGGGCTAGGTAGTACTGGTCGGTGTAGCAGAAGCCGAATCTCGTTCTCGCTAATACTGAGACCGCATTTTTACGAGCATCGAGCACTTGGAGTAGTTATGAGTCGTCATTGGACCTTTACCTCGGAAAGCGTTACCGAGGGTCACCCTGACAAAGTCGCTGATCAGGTTTCCGACGCCGTCCTTGATGCCATCTTGCGTCAGGATCCGCATGCCCGTGTGGCGTGTGAAACATTGGTGACTACTGGTTTGTGTTTAGTTTCCGGCGAGATCACGACCGAGGCCTATGTTGACATCGCCGAAACTGCCCGCGAAGTAATTAAAGGTATTGGCTATAACAATGCCGATTTTGGCTTTGATGGAAAGACTTGTGGAGTCTTGGTGGCCCTTGACGCGCAAAGTCCCGACATCGCCCAAGGTGTTGATAAGAGTGAAGAAGTGCGGGGTCATGGACCTAAAGATGATCTAGATCTACAAGGTGCGGGCGACCAAGGAATGATGTTCGGTTACGCCTGTAATGAAACCCCTGAGTTCATGCCAATTCCCATTTATCTTGCCCATCGCATGGCTGAGCGACTGGCAGAGGTGCGCAAGTCCAGTCAGATTCCTTATCTTCGCCCCGATGGAAAAACCCAGGTGACTTTCGAATACGAAGATGGGCGCCCAGTTCGTTTGCGAGCCGTGTTGGTGTCCACTCAGCATGATGCGGGTATCGATCGCGATACGGTCATTCGACCCGACCTGATCGAACAAGTCATACGTCCAGTCATTCCTCTGCAGTTCATTAATGATGACTTTTCGGTTTTTGTCAATCCCACCGGCAAGTTTGTTCTTGGAGGTCCCCATGCCGACACCGGGTTGACCGGCCGCAAAATCATTGTCGATACTTATGGTGGTATGGGCCGTCACGGTGGTGGCGCTTTCAGTGGCAAAGATCCCAGCAAGGTCGATCGATCTGCGGCTTACGCCGCGCGTTGGGTAGCCAAGCATGTGGTCGCCGCTGGAGCCGCCGATCGCTGCGAAATTCAAGTGGCCTACGCCATTGGAATGGCGCATCCGGTGAGCATCCTGGTGGAGACATTTGGAACCGAGAAGGTCGCCTCAGACAAAATTGAGGAAGCGGTTCGCCAGGTTTTTGATTTGCGTCCTGCTGCCATTGTTCGGGATTTGCAGTTGAAGCGACCGATCTATCAGCAGACCGCGGCCTACGGACACTTCGGACGTGAGCTGCCGAATTTCGAATGGGAAAAATTGTCCCGGCTTGCTGATTTCAGCGCCGCTCTGGGGCTCTGAAAACTGAAGCAAACTCGGAGTCAGCGATGAGTCCGTTGGTGGTCGGCATCGTTCCTGACGTCACCGGGTTGGATCGTGTTTTTGATTACACGGTCCCTGAAGATATGGCCCCGCTCATCGAGATGGGTACCCGGGTTCGAGTGACGTTGAATGGACGTCGTATTGGTGGCTGGGTGGTGCGGATTGGATCAGACGCGTCATCGTCAGAATTGTCGTTGCGGCCAATTGAAAAGGTCAGCGGTATCGGACCCGATGAAGATGTCATTTCGCTGTGCACTTGGGCCTCATGGCGCTGGTGCGCAGCTCGACTTCGTCCGTTTCTGGTCACGGCGTCATCTGCGAATATGGTGAGCCGGCCGGCGCCTCGTTTCCGTACCGCAGTACGCGCCGAGCCCAGCTCTCCGGCAGCCACGGATCTTTTACAGCGGGGCGGGGGAGTCTTGAGGCTCCCACCCAGTGACGACCAAATGCCGGCCATTTTGTCGGCAGCCCGTCACGGCCCGGCGCTCGTTGTAGTTGCCGGTTTGGATAACGCTCGAGTCCTGGCGGCGCGTCTACGTCGAACTGGCATCACAGTGGCACTCATGCCCGATGATTGGGCGATGGCTCGCGGTGGAGTGGATGTGGTTATTGGCTCGCGAGCTACCGCATTTGCCCCTTGTCCCGGTTTAGCAGTGGCCGTCGTCATCGATGAACACGATGAAAGTTTGCAAGAAGAACGTTCTCCGACGTGGCATGCCCGAGATGTTTTGGCCGAACGGGCCAGGAGGGCCGGGGTTCCTTTACTTTTGATTTCACCGTGCCCCTCTCTTGATGCAACGTTTGAACGAATTGTTGTCGCCCCACCCCGTGAACGGGAACGAAATGCTTGGCCCGAGGTGGTGATTGCAGATCCAGGCGAAGCGCCGCCTTGGAAGCGGAGCTTGCTCTCCTCGGATCTCATTGCCGCATTGAGAGATGAATCGAAAAGAGTGGCTTGCGTTATCAATGTCAAGGGCC
>JBJOFA010000077.1:0-6164 GCA_046049015.1 Actinomycetota bacterium
TTCTCTGGAGTCGGGTTCATTCGAAGAGGTTCTTGATGACCCCTTCGTGACAGACCGTAATGCTGTCAAAAGAGTGGTCTTTTGTTCGGGCAAGGTCGCCTGGGATGCCATTGCCGAACGGGATCGACGTCAGGCTCCGGTTGCAGTGGTACGTGTTGAACAGCTCTATCCATTCCCACTGGAAAAAATGACGGAAGTACTCGAGTCTTATCCCAATGCCCGAGAGGTTGTCTGGTTACAAGAAGAGCCGGCCAATATGGGTCCGTGGAATTTCGTGGAGCACCGCTTTTGGCGGGTCAAGGATGAGGGCTACGACTTGCGCCATGTTGCCCGGGTTGAAAGCGGCAGTCCAGCCACTGGCTCCAAGACGGTGCACGATCAAGAATTAGTGGATCTCATGGATGAGACCTTCGCTGGTTTGTGACCATTAGCGCAATGGCATCTTGAGTACGTTTTCTAAATCACGGAGAGCTTGATCGGCGGAAAGTACCTTGATAGTGGTCATGCCCATGGCGGCGGCCGGTTTCAGATTGACGCCTAGGTCGTCAAGAAATACGCATTGTTCTGGTTGAACTTCTAGCAATTCACAAGCCATCTCGTAGAAACGGGTTTCCGGTTTGCGACAGCCAACTTTGGAGCTTTCGACTATGGCGTGGAACTTGTCCATGATGAGATCAATTTGACTTTCCCGTTCTGAACTTTGACGATCGGTGAAGCCATCTCCGCCAGACATGTTGCCTGAATTCATGTTATTCGTCAGGCAAGCCGTCTTGTATCCGGCGGCCCGCACGAGATCAAGGGCCTCAACCATTTCTGGTCGAATATCGCCACGAAGGAGTCCCAAAACCTCGTAACCGCGAATCGCGTGGCCCATTTCGGAAGCTTCGGCGGCGAAAACTGAATCGAATTGGTGGGCGCTGATCTCATTTCGCTCGAATTGAGCCCAAGCGTTGGAGTCCGGATTTGTCGAATTCAGTTTGCGGATGATGTTTAGGGGTAGCCCTCGGTCAGCCTCAAAGCGATTGAAGGCCTCAAAGGGGCTGCTGAGGATCACCCCTCCAAAATCCCAGAGGACGGCGGTGATGGGCGTTGAAACGGTCACAAGAACATCGTAGGGGTTTTGGACTGTTATCCCTGTTGGCAGGGGTTATGGGTGCTTGACTGGAGAACGTATGTCAAAGACCGAAGGCCCCCGCAAGCAAATTCCCTCAGCCCGTCGGTCGGGAGCCAAACATGTCATCGTCGACGGCTCGAATCTGGCTACCGAGGGTCGAGCCAGACCCAGTCTGGCTCAATTGAACGATGCGGTTCTGGCCTTCATGGAGGAGCATCCCAAGACGGTGATCACGGTCATTGTCGATGCCACGTTTGGGCATCGCATTGATTCCAAGGAAGTTGCCAGTTTCGATAAAGCGGTGGAGCACAACGAGCTTGTTACCCCGCCGGCTGGAACTGTGGGGAGGGGAGACGCCTTTGTTTTGAACATTGCCGAAAAGGTCGGAGCCTCGATTCTCTCCAACGACAGCTACCAGGAATTTCATGGTCAGTATCCCTGGCTATTCGATGAAGGTCGATTGATTGGCGGTAAACCTGTTCCCAATATTGGATGGGTATTCGTTGAACGTGTTCCAGTTCGTGGCGACAAAAGCCGACGGGCAGTTCGAGATGCGAAGTCCGGTTCCGACGATGAGGTCACTCCAGCCAAACGGACTCGGGCCAAAGTTAGCGCCGTAGCCATGAAGCCCATGCCAATCCCGAAATCTCCACCACCGGGCGCAACTTTGCGGGCCAAGGCTCCAGAAAAGTCTTCCGAAGGTTCAAAGTCGGTCAATGACATCTTGCCGTTCCTGCAATTTGTGGAACAAAGTCCGGTGGGTTCGGTGGTTGCAGGACGGGTTGAGAGTTACTCCTCACATGGGGCCTATATCGATCTGGGAGAAGTTCGGGGATACGTTCCACTACGGCTATTGGGCAGCCCGCCACCGCGTTCAGCCCGCGCGGTTATGAGCATTGGCGAAGAGATGTCTCTAGAAGTTGTTGAAATCATCGCCAGTCGGCGCAGTATCAACTTGCGACCAGCCCCTGCTGGTTCAAAGATAACGGCCAAGAAAACGTCCTCAAGGAAAGCATCGGCGAAGAATAAACCGGCAAAGGCACCAGTGGCGAAAAAAGAAGCGGCTAAGAAAAAGCCCGCCAAGGCGGTTCCAGCAAAGGCGCCAGCGAAGAAGACTCCGGCTAAACAGGCGCCAGCGAAGAAAACTCCGGTGAAGAAAGTTCCCGTGAAAAAAGCGCCAGTGAAAAAGGTTCCGGCGAAGAAAGCAGTTACCCCGCGACCGGTAAAAAAAGTAGCGACGAGCAAGACTGCAGCCAAGAAAAGTGTGCCCTCAAAAACCGCGGCAAAAAAGTAGAACTTGCGTTTGTTCGAGTGGTAAGAGGCAGTTGTGAGTCTCGTAGATAGGGAACTGCACCGGTTGTTGGTTACGGTTGTCTTGTGCGTATCGCTACTTGGAATGTGAACTCCCTGCGGGCCCGTCAGCCGCGGGTTGAGGAATGGTTAGCCGATGTTGAACCAGATGTGGTCTGCCTTCAAGAGACAAAATTGGCTGAGGATGCTTTTCCGGTCGATCGTTTCAACGAACTTGGTTATGCGTCGGTTCACCATGGGCAAGGACAATGGAATGGGGTAGCCATTTTGAGTCGGGTAGGGCTGGATCGAGTGGTTCGCAATTTTGCCGATGGTCAGCCAGTCGATGCCGAAGCCCGAATTATCACGGCTACTTGTGGGGGTATTCGGATATGCAATGTCTATGTGCCCAATGGACGCGACCTTGAAAACGACCATTACCAATACAAATTGGCGTGGATGAAAAGACTGCTAGCTCATCTGCAGGCTGACACCAATCCAAGTGAAGACGTCATCGTTACGGGAGACTTCAACATCGCCCCCGAGGATCGCGACGTGTACGACCCTGGGCAATTCATCGGGGCTACCCACGTGAGCCCTGCCGAGCGGGAATCTCTTCGAGCCTTAGAACATTGGGGATTGGTCGATGTGTTTCGTCATCACCAGAGTGGTGCAGGTCTTTACTCGTGGTGGGACTATCGCGCCGGATCTTTCAACAAAGGTGAGGGAATGCGAATTGATCTGGTCTTGGGTTCAGAGTCGGTGGTTCGTCGATCCCGTTGGTGTGTGATTGACCGCCAGGCTCGTAAAGGGGACAAGCCAAGCGATCATGCCCCCGTGGTAGTTGATCTCAATGACTGATACATCTCGTCTATCAACAAAGGGGGCCCCAGGTGAGCTCATCAGATACATCTAACGGAGATACAACTGATCGTTCTTTCTGGTCTAAAGCCAGTAAGTCACCATTAGATCTCGACGCCAAGAAGGCTTTTCAAGAGCGGCGTCAGGGACAATTTGTCGGTGACGAGCCTCGACTGCTGTTGGCCCAAAGTACCCGCCAAGTTTTACAACATGCTGCGACATCGTTGGCCGAAGATGAAGTTATTGCCCGGGCTGCCGATCTCATTGCTCAGGCTGCTGAGATCTTGGAATCTGGCCCTCACGGACGCTCCTATCACGGAAGTGCCGAGGGCGCGCTAGGCGGAGCGCCTCATGGATTCATCAGCTATAGCCCCGTAACCGGGCCGTTGAACGCGTTGGCCTCGATGGTGTCCTTGGAGTCATCGGACCAAGAGATCACGGCCACGGTGACCTACGGATCTGCATATGAGGGTCCGCCAGGCTGCTTGCATGGGGGATTGATCGCAGCAATCTTCGATGAGGTTCTTGGTTTCGCTCAGGCCTTATCGGGTGCTCCTGGTATGACCGGGAGATTAGAAGTTACTTACCGCTCTCCAACGCCTTTACATGTGCCACTACGCGTGACTGGCCGATTTGATGGAGTTCAAGGGCGAAAGATCATGACTTCGGGAGAGATTTACGCCGGAGATCGGTTGTGTGCCGAAGCGGTGGGAACTTTCATTTCTGTCAAGGCCGAAAAATTCGCCCAACTCAATCAGGAACGTCAGCGTCACGACGCTGCAGACCCCGACTGACAGCCTCGAGAATTCGAACACCAACCCGTCCGGCCAAAAGTGAACCCACACCTTCGATAGCAGCCAACTCTGGTTCGGTACGGGGACGGAGTATCGCAATCCGACTCAAAACGTCATCAGGACAAAAAACCTGAGGCGCAAGCTGAACAGCGCGTCCGGCTGCCGATCGCCAGGCTTCCAACTCCTCGAGTACCGGATCGCTCGGCAGCAGAACTGAGCGGCGGGCCCGATAGGCCTGAGACAAATGAGGATCGGGGGCGCTCACGGTAGGCCGCACATTCAATCCTTCGATGAGAGAACTACGTTCCCGTGAGCGACCGCGCCGATTGCGGGCGTAGGTGAGCACAAGACGATCGGCTGCTCTGGTGAGCGCTACGTATGTGAGGCGTACTTCTTCTGCAGACTCCAATGGAGTACGCGCTGAGGAGTGGGGGACCAGGCCTTGTTCGCAGCCGGCAACGACAACGTGATCCCACTCACGGCCTTTGGCTGAGTGAAAGGTGAGAAGTTCCACTGCATCGCTGCGGACATCGCCCTCAAAAGGACGATTGGCGCGCACCCAGGCACCGAATGCTCGTCCATCGCCGCCACCATCAGATAAAAATTCTTCAACTGCCCGTGCGACCCGGCGTCGAAGTTCAGTATCCAAGGATTCCATTTCCGCTAACCCAGATTCAGCAGAGTCGATATCAGCAGTAGCGGCTACCCGACTATTGAAGGCGGGGTTATTTTGATCAGGATTCTGATCAGGTGACTTTTGGCCAGAAGATTCGCGGGCTAGGACATCTTGGTTCCACACATCCTTGGCCCAAACTGACAAACGAGTAGCACTGGGAAGGTCTTCGACTTCGCGCACCACTCGACGCAGTGGATCATGGGCTTGAGTCGTCATAAGCCTCGCTGGAATTCCGGCAAGTTCAAGGGCATCTCGGATGACCGGAAGTTGGGCATTCGTCCGAGTCAATACAGCGAACTCCCGCCATGGCCGATGGTCCTGACGGAGCGAGGACACCAAACTTGCGATGCCCGCCGCCTCAGAAGTTTCGTCCTCAAAGCCGTAGATCTCCACCGGTGAACCATCGGGTCGCGCTGAATGCAGATCGGGTAAGGCAGAGTCATCATTGCTCAAGGCTGTCAAACCGGCCTGAACTATTTGCGGAGTACAGCGGTAGTTGGTTGTCAGGCGCACCACTTCAATGCCGGGGAACGTGTTCTCAAGATCGGTCAAAAGGCGGGAATCGGCGCCATTGAATCCGAAAATTGCTTGGGAAGGATCGCCGACAAGCGTGAGATCTTCTCGTCCGTCGAGCCATTTGTTGAGCAAGGCCACCTGAAGAGGGTTGAGGTCTTGAGCCTCATCAACATAGAAGTGACGTAGTCGCCAACGAGTGCTTTCGGCAAATGATGGATCGGTTGATAGTGCTTCAATCGTCAAGGAGAGGAGATCGTCGAGATCAATGACCCCTCGCTTATGTTTCAAGGCATTGATATCGCTGAGAACCCGCGCTACATCGCTGGGCGCTGCGGATGTTCGTCGAGCAAAGTACCGAGCGGCCGAAGCGTATTGACTTGGGGTGAGATTCCGGGCACGGGCCCAGTCAATCTCGGTTGAAATCGTGTTGATATCAGAGGAACTTCGAGGGCCGAGGACTTCGCCGATCAGGCGACGTCGGTCTTGGATCAGAACTGGGTGGCGTCGCCCTTGATCATCCCAACGTTGGCGGAGTAACGAATAAGCAACCGAGTGAAAGGTTCCCGACATGATGTTGTCGCGCAGTCCAAGGCTGCGCAGTCGGCGACGAAGTTCACCGGCGGCTTGTCGGGTAAAGGTGAGGACAACCACATGACGAGAGTCGGTGGATTCGGTCAAACATCTATAAGCCACCCGGCGAGTGAGGACACTGGTTTTCCCCGAACCAGCCCCCGCAATGATTGCTAGAAGTGGGGCACCCGACAGTACGGCTTGTTGTTGGGTGGGGTCGAGACCCATGAGCAGCTCAGAGCCATTAGGGACTTCATTGGCAGAGACTTCAGTGGCCTGGACTGGCGCGGGTTGTTCAAGGTCAGGCACCTCTTCATCGTAGGGTTTTTGAGTTCATTCCCGA
>JBJOFA010000078.1:0-6155 GCA_046049015.1 Actinomycetota bacterium
GCGGTCAAGAGCAAATGAACAAGGGTCCGACCGCGAAATTTGTAGCGACTCAAAATCCACGTCGGAACGAGGCCGAGGACCACGGTCAATATGGTGGAAACGGCGGCCTGCCATGTAGAGAACCACACGGCCCGGGCCACTCCCGGTCGAGCCCATACCTCGAACAAATCAGCGAACCGAATGTTCTCGGCGGTCAAAATAACTACTGGTAGGACCACGGTCAGCGTCACAATGGCGGCCGCCGGGAAAAGAGCAAAGAAACCGGCCGGTGATGCTTTGGCGCGCCTCATCAGGAAAGAACGATTGAGGTCCAGATGTCAATCCACTCTTGTCGCCCGGTAGCGATCTCGTCAGCCGTCAGTTGAATGGGTGAGGCCACTGCTGGAGCGTAGGAGGTGAAAGACCGAGGTAGGTCAGCATCGCGATTCACTGGATAGACGAAGAGATTCTCGGGCATTGCTTCTTGAAATGTCCGGCTGACTAAGAAGTCAACTAATAAGCGGGCGGCTGCAACATCTTTTGAACCCCGAAGAACGCCCGCGAATTCAATTTGTTCGAAACACGTGTCAATGACAACTCCCGTCGGAGACGGCGAATTGGGTGGTAGTGGCGGATCAGCAAAGAGAACCTCGGCCGGAGGGCTGGTGCTGTAGCTCACTACCAACGGCCGATCACCGCCATATTTTGTGAATGACGAGTAGTAGGCGTCGCTCCACCCGTCAACGACCAGCACATCGTTCGCCACAAGTTTTTGCCAATACTCGGTCCAGTTATCTCCGTAGCGAGCAACAGTGGCGAGGAGAAAGGCTAGGCCGGGAGAAGAAAGGGCCGGGTTCTGAACGACAAGTAGACCGCTATAAGCCGGATCAATGAGATCATCAAAATTGGTAGGCGGTTCAAGTTCCAACCTTCGGAGATCGGCAACGTCGTAATTGACACAAACATGACCAAAGTCAACGGGGGTCACGGTTTGTTCTCCAGCTTTGATGAAGGCCTCATCGATGCGAGCTGCACTCGAGGTGTACGGGTCGAAGATTTCGGCTTCAACTGCCCGCGAGAGCAAAGTGTTGTCCACGCCCCAGAGAACATCACCTTCGGGATTTCCGGCAGTGAGAGCAGCTTTGGAAATAAGTTCACCGGCATCGCCACTGAGGGCCACATTCACCGTGATCCCGGTCTCAGCAGTAAAGGGTGCAAAGACTTCTGGTGAAAGGGTGAACGATTCATAAGCGAGCAAAGTCAGCGTCTTTGTCCGAGGCGACAAATTTTCAGATTCCGATCCACAGCCAGTAACAACAAGTGCCCCGAATGCAGCAATAAAAACAGTCGAAAGACGTATTTGGATTTTCTTGGCCCAGGGATTGCTGTTTCGGCGAGAGCGTTCAGTTCGCATCTTCACGGGCGACTCCTCACGGTCTGTGTTGATGATGGTGACTGGCTCAGTGCATCGGGAATAACAACTCCGACGACTCCGTGATGAAGGGCAATGCGAGTGGGCGACTGTTGAACAACGTTGCTCACACCTCTGGCGGTATGAGCCATCAACTCATCATCGGTGAGTTCCCATTGCAGACCCACAGTTGAAACCCGAGGTGTGGTTGATCCAAGCGGCAGCAAACTGACGGTGGTACCTGGGAGATGATGAAGATCTATCACCGTATGAGCGTGAAGCACATGGAGTTGGTCTGATCCCACCCAGGCCGTGACGGAATCGACTCGAGCAAGGCGCGGATGGGCTAGGGCGGCCATGACCCCCAGAACATGATCGATACGATCGCCCCCTCCCCAGACAACGGTGATGTCAGAGAAGTGATGGTCCAGGACGTAGTGCAAAGCCAGTTCGGCGTCGGTCTGATCTTTGTCTGGAGTGAATGGAATAATTGTTGAACCAGCGGCCAGAGCCTTGTCGACACCGGCCACCGAGGCGGAGTCGAAATCGCCGATGACGACATCGGGATGAAGACCGAGCGCTATGGCATGATCAAGTCCGGAATCGGCGCATACCACGGTGGCCAACAGGGAAACATGTTCAAGTACTCCAAGACTCGGCTGGTGACCGCCGAGAACAATGAGGGCGTGTTGCTTGCTGTGAACGTTCATGTACTTGCCTCCGCTGGCATTACCCAGATCAGGTCATTGGGTCGGTGGCGGCAACCACCCTCTCAGCCCACTGTTCCTGTGAGCTCCCCTTTGGCTTCACTCTAGGGATGATTTGCGGGTTCCGGAGGTCAGAAGAACCCCTACCTGACAGAATTAAATGAATCGAGCGATTCAACGGGGGATGACTGTGCACAAACATGAAGCGTTATCGGATTTGACCGGTCGGGTGGCCTTGGTCTCCGGTGGAGGACGGGGGATCGGACGAGCGATCAGTGAATTACTGGCCGCCCATGGTGCAACTGTGGCGGTGAATTATCGCAAAGATGCTGGTGCCGCCGAAGAAACGGTAGCGACGATCACAGCAGCAGGGGGTCAAGCCCGGGCTTATGCCGGTTCGGTGGATGATGCCGAGACCGTGAAATCGTTGGTCGATGAGGTGGTCGGCGACTTTGGCTATGTGGACATCTTGGTGTGCAATGCCGGTATCGCTTCGCGGGGAATGGCCGTAGCCGATACCGACCCCGCAGAACTGAACCGCGTCATGGCTACTCATGCCTTGGGCCCTCACCATTTAGCGCGCTGCGTTTTGCCGTCGATGCGCACCCGAGATCGCGGCGACATCATCATGATCTCCTCGGTGGCTACTTCGCATATGGGCCCCAATGGCGCTCCGTACAATATGGGCAAAGCGGCCATGGAAGCTTTGGCTCGGACCCTGGCCAAAGAAGAGCGCCCTTATGGCATTCACGTGAACATCGTGGCCCCAGGTTTGGTGGAAACCGATATGGGATTGCGATTGGCGCGAGCCATGACCGGTCAACAGGGTATGGCTGATTTGCGCAGTCTGGATGCCGGCTCTCCCTTCGGGCGAGTGTGCCAACCAGTAGATGTGGCCAACGTGGTGTTGTGGCTATGCAGTGCCGGAGCGGGCTATGTCACTGGTCAGCGCATCGAATGTGACGGAGGCGGACCGCGTTGACCAGCCACCTCTGTTGCCACGCCGGTATCTTTGAGGTATGAGCCCCCTCGCCCCCCAGGAAACCACGACCGCGAGTTCGATGATCATCACCATCTCTGAAGTCGCCCTTGAAGAGCTCACCAAATTGCGCGACGCCGAAGAAGATGCGGCGTCTCTCGGTTTGCGACTGGAGATCGTCAGCGGTCCAGGTGAGGATTTTCGTTATGACTTGTCACTGGATGAGTTCCGCAAGGCGGCCTTCACCGATGAGGTTCGAACCCATGGTGGGTTGAAAGTCATCATCCCGGCCAAAGATCTCGAACTTTTAGAGGGTGCCGTTCTCGACTATTCAGCTACTGGCGGTCTGGTGATTCGCAATCCCAATAAGCCGTTGTCGCCAGTTGTTGAAGGTTTAGTGAGTGATGATGTGCTCTCCGCCGAAATTGAAGCGGTGCTGGCCGCTGATGTGAATCCGGCATTGGCCGCGCACGGCGGTTTCGTGACCTACGTGGGCCATGATGAATTGGGTACGGCTTATTTGACTATGGGCGGTGGATGCCACGGCTGTTCCATGAGTCGCATGACCATGCTCGAGGGTGTACAGACCACTCTGGTCGAAAAGATAGCCGGAGTTGAAAAGGTGCGAGATCTCACTGATCACACCACAGGTGAGAACCCCTTCTACAACTAAGCCCCAAGTTCTTACTTGCTAGTTGAAGTACCTTGCGGTCCGCGCACAAGTCGTCCGGGCAGTTCGCCGGTGAACTCATCATTGCTGACGGTTTGGTGTCCTCGAATGAAGGTGGCCTCATAGCCTCGGGCCCGCTGAACTAAACGGCGACCATTGGCAGGGAGATCGAAAACCATCTGGGGAGTTTCAAATCCAAGTCGATCAAAATCAATGATGTTGATGTCGGCGCGAAAGCCGGACGCAATGACCCCCCGATCGTAGAGGCCATAAAAATTGGCGGTCTGTTGAGTTTGGCGGTGTACAACATGCTCGAGCGGGAGAAGCGGTCCGCGCTTTCGATCTCGAGTCCAATGGGTGAGCATGAACGTGGGCATGCCACCATCGCAGATTGCTCCGCAGTGGGCGCCAGCATCAGATAACCCCATCCGGGTGTGAGGGTGCCGATGGGCCTCATAGGTCATTGATAAGTCTCCGTAGGAGTAATTAAAAAATGGCGCATAGATCAGCCCGTGGCCCTCACGACTGATGAGGTGATCAAGGATCAATTCCATGATGGGCGTTCCGGTGCGAGCGGCAATCCCCGCTATGGAATCCTCACGACGCGGTTCGTAATCGATATCGGCATCATGAACCAGCCACATGTTGTCAGCTTTTTCATAAACCACTTTTTTGAAGAGACCACCGTCATCGGGAAGGTCGTGAATGAGCCGATGGCGACGAATGGGATCGCTCAGCGCAGCAATCCTTTGTTCCATCGGCAGATGCTGAACTTCAACGTATGCCGGATGGAAAAGAAGTGGATGGACACTGCCGTGGAGGCAGTACAAAATGCCAATGGATCGTCCGGCTACCTGGGCAAAAACGGGAATGTTTTCTGCGTGCGCTTGGGTCATGAGATCAAGAACGGTGCGCCAGAGATCTGGAGATTGGTCAGTCTGATTGAGATTGACACTGACTGGACGGCCCGATCGCCGAGCCAAAGCACACATCCACCCCCATTCGTCAACGGGAACCCGCACATGTTCGGGGGAGAATTGAAAATTGCCATGACCCACTCGGGCCATGGCATCACCGATGGCGTATAACTCATCAGCCTCGACCATGGTTCCAGGAACCAACTCGCCACTTTTGGATCGGTGAAGGGGAGTACGGCTCGTAGAGAAACCGAGCGCTCCAGCCCTCAGGGCTTCTTCGACGAGGGCCGCCATACGTACTCGGTCGTTGGCATCGGCTGGCTCGTTATCGGCACCTCGCTGTCCCATGACGTAGGCCCGCAAAGGACCATGGGCGATCTGGGTGCCGATATCGAGCACGTACTGTCGTTGATCGATGGCGTTGAGATATTCAGGGAAGGTTTCCCATTGCCAGTCAATGCCATCAGTCATGGCCGAGCCCGGAATGTCCTCTACGCCTTCCATCAACTCGATGAGCCATTCATGACGGTCAGGTTGAGCGGGAGCAAAACCGACTCCGCAGTTACCCATCACCGCAGTGGTGACACCATGCCAAGAACTTGGCGTCAAGTAGGGATCCCAGGACACTTGGGCGTCGTAGTGGGTGTGAACATCGACAAAGCCGGGAGTCACTAATCGACCGTCCGCTCTTACCACTCGTCGAGCATGAGCAGTTGTTGCTTGACCAGCCTCACAGACCTCGACAATGACACCAGCGTCAATAGTGATATCGGCCGGGCGGGACGGGGAACCAGTCCCATCCACCACGGAGCCATGAGTGATCACCAGGTCGACCATGGGGACAGGTTAATCAAGGAGCAAGGGCCTGGATGACGGCCTCGTGGAGCAGACCATTGCTGGAGATCGCCGAATTCTGTCGGTAGTCCCGTACACCGAATCGATCGGTATGCCGTCCGCCGGCTTCTTCAACGACGATTTGAACTGCGGCGTTGTCATAAGGGGCGAGACCAATGGCATCAACGGCGATATCGATGGCTCCTTCAGCCACCAACATGTGTTGCCAAAAATCTCCGAATCCGCGCGCCCGGTAAGCCTGTTGTTGCAAGGAGACCAGGGCCGAAGTCAAACCAACTCGATCCCATTCGTCATTAAAGGTCACACTCACTTGGGCTGCGGCCACATCGGTGATATCAGATACCGCAATGGGGCGACCGTTCACGAACGACCCGAGCTGATACGCCCCCCACCACCGACGAGACAGTGCAGGGGCCGAGACCACGCCGAGTACTGGACCCTGCTCTTGGTGCACTAGCGAAATCAAGGTGGCCCATACGGGAACACCGCGAGCAAAATTCGATGTTCCGTCGATGGGATCAATGATCCACGTCCAGGGTGACTCCTGCACACCTTGGACGCCATGCTCCTCGCCGTAGATGCCGTGGTGTGGGCGGTCGCGTAAGAGTGCGGTGGTTATTGCCGTTTCGGTTTCGCG
>JBJOFA010000079.1:0-6123 GCA_046049015.1 Actinomycetota bacterium
CATCATGATGATAGGGCGTTGATGGTAAGTCTGAGCAGGTCTAGTTCTAGACTCCCGTCTCGTGCCTTACGTCTATTCCTTTGATCACAAACACCGTCGTGCGCCAATGCAACTCAAGGATCTCTTGGGTGGCAAGGGTGCCAACTTGGCAGAAATGACTAGCGTTTTGCAGTTGCCGGTCCCGCCGGGTTTCACCATCACCACCGATGCTTGTCGGGATTACATGGTGTCGGGTTGGCCCAAGGTAATAGATGCCGAAATCGCCAAACAGGTGGCGAAGTTGGAAAAGGCGATGGGTCGCAAACTTGGTGATCCGAAGGACCCGCTTTTGGTGAGCGTGCGTTCGGGAGCGAAGTTTTCAATGCCGGGCATGATGGACACCGTTCTCAACCTTGGCCTGAACGACGCCAGTGTCAAAGGATTGGCAGCAGTCACCAACGATGAACGTTTTGCTTATGACTCGTACCGTCGATTCATTGCCATGTACGGCCGCATCGTTCTTGGCGTAGATGGGGTGCATTTCGAACACCCATTGGAAAAGGTAAAAGCTGCCGTCAATGCGAAAACTGACGCAGATCTCTCTGCTCAGGTCTTGAAAGACCTATGTGTCGCGTACCTAGAAGTGGTCAAGAAGGAAACTGGAAGTCCATTTCCTCAAAAGCCCGAAAAGCAATTACGGGGAGCAGTTGAAGCGGTCTTCAAGAGTTGGAATGGAGCTCGCGCTATTGCCTATCGGGTCCGTGAGAAAATTTCCCACGATCTTGGAACTGCGGTGAATGTCCAAGTCATGGTCTTTGGTAACCGCGACGACAACTCCGGTACCGGAGTGGGATTCACGCGCAATGCCGCTACTGGCGAGAATGTGCCCTATGGAGACTTCCTAGTAAACGCGCAGGGCGAAGATGTTGTGGCGGGAATCCGCAACACCGAGGATTTGAATGCTCTGAAGCGTAAGTTTCCGAAGATCCATAGTGAACTCTTGGCTATATTCGCCCGACTCGAAGCTCATTACACCGATATGTGTGATACCGAGTTCACCATCGAACAGGGCAAGCTATGGATGTTGCAGACTCGCGTGGGCAAGCGAACTGGAGCAGCGGCTCTGCGTATGGCTGTCGATATGACAACGGGGACCAAGGGACCTAAGAAGATTTGGAAAATTTCCAAAATTGAAGCGGTTTCTCGAATAGCAGCTGAGCATCTTGATCAGGTTTTGCATCCGCAATTCGAGGCTGGGAAGAAGACGGTGATCGCCAAGGGCTTGGCTGCTTCTCCTGGAGCTGCGGTGGGCCGGGTGTACTTCACCGCTGATGAAGCTGCCGATGCCGCCGACCGTGGCGAGAAGGTCATCTTGGTTCGCAGCGAAACCAGCCCGGAAGATGTCCACGGCATGATGGTCTCCCAAGGCATTCTCACTGCTCGGGGCGGCCTAGTGAGTCATGCCGCAGTTGTCGCTCGCGGCTGGGGAACGCCAGCCGTGGTGGGTGCTGAGTCGATCAAGATCGAAGGCAAGCAGTTCTCTGCTGGAACCGTGGTGGTGAAGGAGGGAGATGTCATCTCCTTGGACGGCACGACTGGTGAAGTGGTGCTTGGTGCAGTGGCTCTGTCGGCCTCGAAGCCACCTAAGGAATTTGAGACCATCTTGCAGTGGGCTGATCAGATTCGCAAAGGCAAATTGGCCGTGCGAGCAAATGCCGATACCGGCGAAGATGCCACCAACGCCCGAAAACTGGGGGCCGAAGGAATTGGTTTATGTCGGACCGAGCATATGTTTTTGGCCCCCGATCGCTTACCAGTAGTACGACGGATGATCTTGGCTCAATCGGAGAAAGAAGAAGCTGCCGCCCTCGAGGAATTGCGCAAGGTGCAAAAGAAGGACTTCGTAGACATTTTGAAGGCGATGGATGGTCTGCCGGTGACGGTTCGATTGTTGGATCCACCACTGCACGAATTCCTGCCCAACGTTCATGAATTAGAAATCAAGAAGGCCACTGAAGGTTCGTTGACCCCCGAGGAAGACAAACTGCTCAAGGCGGCCCATGATTGGGCGGAGTTCAACCCCATGCTTGGGACTCGAGGTGTTCGCTTGGGTGTTTTGAAGCCCGGCCTCTATGCCATGCAGGTACAAGCATTGATGGAAGCGGCAGCCGAAAGAGTTGCTAAGGGCGGACATCCCATTGTCGAGGTCATGATTCCCCTCACGGTCACCCGAGAAGAACTGGCTTTGGCCCGTTCCTGGGTGGAAAAGGGTATCGCTGATGCCCTGGTGGCCCGCAAGAACTCAGCGGCTAAGACTGGGCGACTCAAAGTGACCATTGGGACCATGATCGAAACTCCGCGAGCGGCGCTACGCGCTGACGAACTTGCAGAGGTGTCAGACTTTTTCAGTTTCGGTACGAATGACCTGACACAGATGACCTTTGGCTTCAGTCGTGATGATGTCGAAAGTCGCATGATGCCGGCCTATTTGGAACAGGGGCTTTTGAAGCGCAATCCCTTCGAGACCATCGATGAAAATGGTGTTGGTGAGTTGGTTGCCATTGCCGCGGAACGTGGTCGCGCTACCAAGCCAAATATGAAACTCGGAGTCTGTGGTGAACATGGCGGGGATCCTGAGTCGATTGATCTCTTCTACCGGGTCGGCCTGGACTACGTGAGCTGTTCACCATTCCGAGTTCCCATCGCTCGATTGGCCGCGGCTCAAGCGGTCTTAGCCGCTGCCGGTGGCAAGAAATCCGAAACCAAGTAGATTTCGCTCCAAACTCCGGTCATGTTGACGCCACGTGGGTAATCAACTTTGTAGTTTTGGTTACCCGGCAATCGGAGATGAGTGAACAATATGGTTTTTGCTTCGGAGTCCAGTTCAAAATTCGTTGATTTGGACGTACCCGGTTGGGCTTGGATAGCCCTTCTCATATTCATCAGTGCGCTCTTGGCCGTCGACATCCTTGTCGTGCACCGCAAGGCCCACGAGGTGCACACCAAAGAAGCGGCTATCGAGAGTGTCGTATGGATATCAATTGGTCTCGCTTTCACCGGGGTAATCGCTGTCGCTTTTGGCGCTGCGGCATCGGGTGAATACATCAGTGGTTATCTAATTGAAAAAAGCCTCAGTGTCGACAATGTTTTTGTTTGGGCGTTGATTTTGAGTTATTTCAAAATTCCTCCCAAATTTCAACACCGAGTTCTTTTCTGGGGAATTTTTGGCGCATTGGTCTTGCGGGCGATTTTTATCTTCGCTGGAGTGGCCTTGGTAGAGAAGTTCACCTGGGTTCTCTATGTATTTGGCGCATTCCTTTTGTACACCGCCATCAAGCTGGTGGTCGAGGATGAAGATGAAATCGATCCGGCATCAAGCCGGTTCATGGCTCTCATCAACCGAATAGTTCCCTCTTCAGGCGAATTCGACGGGCAACGACTTTTCACTCGGCGTCAGGGCCAACTCCTTGCAACTCCATTGTTCGCCGTTCTCGTGCTCATCGAATTCACCGATGTTCTCTTTGCTGTGGATTCGGTGCCAGCGGTACTAGCGGTGAGTCGCGAACAATTCTTGGTCTTTTCCTCCAATGCATTTGCCATTTTGGGACTGCGGGCGCTGTATTTTCTCTTGGCTGACGCCCACGCCCGCTTCAGTTATCTCAAAGAGGGTTTAGCCATCATCCTCGCCTTTGTCGGCGTAAAAATGATTGTTCACGAGTGGTATCACATTCCCACGTGGCTATCCCTCGTGGTCATCACCATCGTTCTCACCGTGGCAATCGGCTTCTCACTCAAAGCGGATCGAAGTTCTGGTCGAAAGAAATCAGAATCGCAGATCCAGGGAGAGAACCTTGCGGGGGCTGCCAAGTCCCAGAACGAGGATCAATCCGCTGAAAAGGAACCTCCAATTCAGGAACGCTGAACAATTCGTCTCTGGAGCGTCCTCGGCCAGCCATTACCCTGGCGACCATGGCCATAGCCGCAGACGATATTGAACGAGTGCGGGCGGCAACGTCCATCGTCGAGGTTGTTCAGCAGTACGTGGCTCTGCGTAAGGCGGGTCGCAACTGGGTAGGGCTGTGTCCATTTCATGCCGAAAAATCTGGCTCCTTCAATGTTCGAGAGGAAACCGGGCGTTACAAATGCTTCGGCTGTCAGGTAGCCGGTGACGTCTTCACCTTTGTTCAAGAAATTGAAAATATTGACTTTGTTTCAGCTGTTGAAAAGTTGGCAAATCGGGCCAATGTGACCCTGACTTACACCTCAGGCAGTGAAGGCAAGGACCGAAATCGTCGCAAAGAATTGATTGCCGCAATGGAAGTTGCCGTTGAGTGGTATCACCAGCGTTTGCTTACCTCGCCGGACGCTCGCGAAGCCCGTGACTATCTGCGACAACGGGGATTATCCGGCGATATTGCCCGCCAGTTTCGTCTGGGATTTGCCCCCGACTCATGGGATGCATTGAGCACTCACCTTTCTTCGCAAGGCTACAAGACCGACGTACTGCACGATGTGGGTTTGGCCTTCACCAACAGAGCCCAACGTCTTCAGGACTCTTTTCGCGCTCGTGTCATGTTTCCGATTTTTACCGATGCCGGTGAACCGGTGGCCTTTGGTGGTCGGATCCTTCCGGGGAGGACCGATCCGGCCAAATATAAAAACTCGGCTGAGAGCAAGATCTATTTCAAGTCAAAAACTCTATATGGACTGAACTGGGCCAAAACTGCCGTCGTCAAAGACGATCAGGTCATTGTCTGTGAGGGGTATACCGATGTCATCGGCTTTCATCGTTCAGGCGTACCTCGAGCGGTGGCCACTTGCGGAACAGCCCTGACTGAAGAACACGTTCGAATTCTGAAGAGATTCGCTAGCCGAGTAGTACTGGCCTTCGATGCTGATGCCGCCGGTCAAGGGGCTGCAGAGAAGTTTTATGAATGGGAATCCAAATATCAGGTACAGGTTTCGGTAGCACGGTTTCCAGAAGGTAAAGATCCGGGGGATCTGGCCAGTTCCGAGCCAGAGGCACTGGCTGCTGCCATTGAAGAAGCGGTGCCTTTCTTAGGATTCCGCCTCAACCGGGTGGTAACTGGCAAACCCTTACGGAGTCCGGAAGATCGCGCTCGGGTGGCGACTCAAGCCGTCGAAGTCATCAATGAACATCCCGATGTAAATGTGCGCAAACTGTATGCCGGTGAGGTTGCGGCTCGAGTTGGGCTGCCGGTTGCTGATTTGGTGAAGTCGGTTGAGAGACGTACGTCGCGCCCGGTCATTGTCGCTCCGGTCTCGCATACGGTGGGAGTGTCGGAAAACGCTGAATTCGTGGCAATTGCACTGTTGGTGCAGGCTTGGGATGAGATTGCCCCGTGGCTAATTGAGGATCTATTTTTTTCCGAAATTGCTCGACGAGCATTTGTCACCCTCGCTGATGCCGGATCGATGCAAGGACTCATTCTGCAAAATGCACTGGAGTCTGCTGACCCTGAAGTACGGGAACTTCTGGAGCGCGCTGCGGTGGCCGATGTTGAAGTCCCACCGCCATCGATCGCCTTCAACCTCATAGGCATTGCTGTACGGCGCGTATTGGGACAGAGAACGTCAATTGTCGATCCGGAAGCAATTCATCAAGATCGCGAGGCCCGTCGGCAATTGGAATCTCTTGACGATGAACGGGCGGCCTTGGCGGCTGCGGAGACGTTGCTAAAGTGGCTGTCGCAACGGGGACAAGAGAGTGGGGCTTGAAGTGACATCCAATGGTGATCCTGGGCAAGAGAATGCCGCACAGGTTTCACCCGGGAATCACCTCGGCTCAGATGCAGATGTCGTCGGTAGTTCTCATAATGAATTAGCAGTGATCAGTGATATCGGTATTGACTCGGGTGACTGGCTTGAGTTGATGGAGCACGGTCGCCGTCGCGGTGAACTCACAACTGAAGACATCATTGAACACCTGATGAAGCTGCACTCGGCCGCACACTTTGACGAAGTCGCCGGCGTTGGGGATCTCGCTCTCGTGGGCCAGGAACACCCAGCCGCGGCTGAAGATCCGGTCCATCTCGTCGGCGAAGATCGCCGGGTCGGTATAGACCGAACCGTGTATCCGCTGGTCCTCGACCAGGGCGGGGTAGGCGATGGGACGGCGGGCGG
>JBJOFA010000080.1:0-6114 GCA_046049015.1 Actinomycetota bacterium
CAGGTGTACACCCGCGGCTAGAGCGGATTGCGTCCGCCAACGTCTAGTCGACGTCGTCGATTGAACAGTTCGTCGTGGACGGGCACGCTCAGATGCTGAGGATGTCCACCGAAGACCGAACAATCAGGAAAAGGCTGAGTCCGACGAGCCCGGCGATGAGAACCCTTCCCGCCAACTGGATGGAGCGTTGTTCGAGCGCGGTGGACAGCCGGCCCGGCAGCGCGGTACGTCCGATCATGTAGACCACCAGGCCGACGAAGAGCGGCGGCGGCAACGCAAAGGGGATCACACCCAGAATGGGCACGTTCCGGAACCGGCTGTTACCGTGCGCAGTCTGCTGGAGCCGAGCAGCCACCGAGCCGAGGGCGGCCCCGAACAACGCTGCTCCACCCACGATCAGACCAACCGCAAGCCATGTTGGCGACAAGATCGAGAAGTCGCGGTTCTCCGATGAGAAGTCTGCGCCTCCCAAAAGGACCAAAGGCGTCAGTCCAGACATCACTCCCGCCACTGCCCCGCCGACGTGCAGCCAGGGACGCGCCAGCAGGAGCACGAATGTGGCGACAAATCCTGCGCCCAAGCCGACGAAGAGGATGAAACCGATGGTCCCGTCAAGGGTGATCTCGCCCACGACCTCCTCGGCATCGGTCAGGGCGCCTTGGGCACTATCGCCCGATGTGGCCGCCAACACCCGCATCACGAACCGACCCAGAAACCCAGCGACGATGACACCGCAAATGATTCCTGCTGAGCACACCGCACCAATTGATCTGAGTGGACCGGCGAGCCTGGATCGCCATCGACCATCACTACGATTTCCCGAGGGCGTGGATGCCTGGATTGGGAGCCGACCCCATCGCATAATCACCACCACGGAAAAGGCCACCGAGACCAACGCAAGCCCGATGATGATCAGGTTGTCGGTACGCATCTGATACCTCCTCTAACCGAGGATCCCGAAGGATAAGAAGGTGACCTTAACGCTTCCCGGAGCGTGTTCCACGGCGAAGAGCTGCCTGACTCCTCTTCAGAACGAATAGCACCCGTTCGTTGACGCCCTGAATGTGTTTTCGAAGGTAAATCGGAAATGCCGAGGATGGCGTGCGCCTCTTGGGTCCAATTCCGTACGCAAAACGGGCGGTTGATACTCGTCGGTTTCGACAGTGGATTTTGCGTCACGTGAGCGACGAGATAAACGCCCGCCAATTTGGACCTTCACAGACCGCTCCCGACATGAAAGGCCCCCTGCCAAAACAGGGGGCCTTTCGAATTGCTCGGAGTGAGAAAACTCTTCATTGAATGCTGAGCCGGGTCCGCTCCAAGATCCTGGCCAGCATTTCGTAGGTACTCCTTAGGTCAGGTACAATACTGAGACCGGCTCGAGGCGGTCGAGGGTTGTGTCGTCGCCGAGCTGCCCGTCGGCGTTGTACCCCCAGCATTTGGCTGCGCCGCTCACGATCGCGCACGTGTGGTAAAACCCGGCTGCGATTGCGGTCACTCCGGAACTCAGACCCAACACCTGCACCGGCACACGGCTGGTGGTGTTGTCGCCGTTGCCGAGCTCCCCGTCGCCGTTGGACCCCCAACATTTGGCGGCGCCGCTGCTCACGATCGCGCACGTGTAGCCAGCCCCGGCAGCGATTGCGGTCACTCCGGAACCCAGATTCAACACATCAACCGGCACACGGCTGGCGGTGGTGGAGTCGTTGCCGAGCTGCCCGGAACTGTTGGACCCCCAGCATTTGGCGACGCCGCTCACGATCGCGCACGTGTGGCCATACCCGGCAGCGATTGCGGTCACCCCGGAATCCAGACCCAACACCTGCACCGGCAAACTGCTGGTGGCGGTGGTGCCGTTGCCGAGCTGCCCGGCATAGTTGCGCCCCCAGCATTTGGCGGCGCCGCTCACGATCGCGCACGTGTGGTCCACCCCGGCAGCGATTGCGGTCACCCCGGAACCCAGACCCAGACCCGACACATCAACCGGCACAAGGCTGTTGGTGGTGGTGCCGTTGCCGAGCCGCCCGTGACTGTTGGACCCCCAGCATTTGGCGCCGCCGTTCACGATCGCGCACGTGTGTTCCTCCCCGGCAGCGATTGGGGTCAGGTTTTGTTCGAATGGCAGCGTCACGGGGGCGCGCTCAATTGCGACCTCTCGGTTGTTGATCTTTGCCTCACTGTTGCCGTAGTTTGCCCCGAACGATGCCGTCGCCGTGCTGAGTACCGCAGCCATCACCGCCAGAGTGGTGACGGTCAACACCTTCGCCTTGTACTTCGAACTGTGTCTCATGATCCACGCCCTCTCCGCCGACTTCCTAGAGCCGATTTTTTATAGGTTTACGAACCGATAACTTATAGAGGGCGGCTCGTGGTGTCAAGGGGAGGTTGGTTCACGAAATGCTCAGCCAGGTTCGACCGTGCGCAAGAACGCCGAGAGCGCCAGGCGGGTCCACTCGTCGCGGTCGTACCGGTCGTCGTCGAGCTCGGCGATCAGGCGGCCAAAGATCATGCTGCGCACCCACACCGACATCGTCAGCGGCGACACGTCGTTGCGCACCCAGCCGGCTTGCTGAGCGCGCTCGATGATCCTGGCCAGCACCACGTGCCCTTCGTAGGCGGCATCGTTGACCTCGCGCAGTAGATCGTCGTTCGCCAGTGCCTTGGCCAGTAACCCCAGCACCGTTCGCGCCTCGCGCCGCTCGTCGGACAGCGCGAACTGCAGCGCCCGCAGCCACCCCTCGCGAAAATCATCCGCAGTCGTTGACGAGGCGAACTCAGCTTCAAATCGGCCAAGCGCCTCGGTCACCCCCCGCTTGTACCGCTCCCGATGCGCAGCCACCACCAAGTCTTCGCGGCTGGGGAAAAAGTGGTAAATCGACGGCTGCTTGATCCCCGCCGCTGCAGCGATCTCGACCATGCGCACCGCCGCATCACCACGCGTCGCGATCACCTCAATCGTCGCCTCGATTAACCGCGCCCTTGTTTCTGCCCCATCTGACACAGGATGGAACTGTAACGACTGGGTATCCGGTCGGGCGTATCCCTATCCCGCCCAGGAGGTGTGGGCTTGACAGGGTTGCCATTACCTACCTATATAGGTAAGTAATGGCAGTAGGTGGGCGCGAGCGGTTACGTCATTGTCAACGGCAGTTGGGTAGGAGTTCGCTACGCCTCCGTCGAGTCTGTGTCTATCAGGGTGGTTTCAGGGTTCGAAGATTTTGCCAACGTCTCAGCGACGTCTCGCACATCGGGTGAATTCAACAAAATCGGTTCTTATTCTGGGACTGAGCAGCCCATCGTTTCGGCGACGATCGTTTCCGGAAGAAAAACCGTCAGTAACACCTGCACCCTTAGCACGTGAACTTCTTCGCGAACCCAGATCGACGGTTCAGGTAACTCGACGGTTGATTACCCTTCAGGGACAGCTAATGGCCTGACAGCGGTTAGGAACAGAACCGGAGCCTTTCACAAGAGAGCCCTGCCCAATGCCGCATCAACAAGCTGGCTTTGAGCAGGGCTCTTGTGGTCGGGGTGAGAGGATTTGAACCTCCGGCCTCCACGTCCCGAACGTGGCGCGCTAGCCAAGCTGCGCTACACCCCGATGGTGCGAACGAAGACTCTATCCGGCGTTAACCGGTTCCTCAGAGGGCGTTTCCTCAGTGGGCGTCTCCACTACGGAGTCAACCTCAGTGGGAACGCCCTCGGCAAAGCAGCCGCCAGCACTGATAGCGCGGCTGGCCCGGCGTAGCCGCAGCGCGTCAAGTGGCTTGATGAGCCAGCCATCAGCACCACTACGACGAGCCATATGAATATCGGCCTTACGATCGAGAAGAACGAGGATTGGAACATGAGGGAGGAGTCCCCCACTTTCATCAAGTCGCATATCCATGGTGACGGCGATTCCGCCCATCGTGCCAATTTGCAGATCCAAGATGATGAGATCAGGCGTCCGTTCCCGAACCAGTCCGGCCACCATGCGACCTTCGCGACAGTGAGTGAAAGTTGTGTCCGGACCACCTAAGGCAGCAAAGACCTCATCGGCGAGCCATTGGGCGTCGGTAGCCAAAATGATGTGCACGGATGAAACGCTACTCGCTGGTGCTCGACCCAACCAGTTCGTGTCCCAGTTCAGCAATAGTGGCCAAGTCATGGACATCTTCGGAGCGCTGGAACAAACGGGCTACCACAGCCTGGTCGGCCCGCTGCAGAAGGGGCTGAATGGCTTCGCTTTCGGCTTCAGCAAGTTGACGCAAATGGGCAACATTTCGCAAAAGGGACGCTGCTTTCGCGTCGTGAGATTTCTCGGCTTGTTCGGCCGATTTCAAAGCGTCTGCTGACGAGCCACTCCCAAAAGTGGGCTGAAGTCGATTGAGAATAATTCCGGTGACGTCGATATTGGCCTCGTCCAGTTGATCGGTGAAGTACAGGGCTTCGGCCACGGTGTCTTGGCGCGGCGTGGCCACGACGACGTACTTGGTGACCGAAGATCTGAGGAGCGATTGCACGGCCTCAGCCCGTTGACGGAATCCATTTTCGATGCCCTCAAATGCTTGAAAGAAAGCAACGGCGTCAGTCAAGACATCGGCACCGATAATTCGACCGAGGGTGCGCAAGATGGGTTGAGCGGCCAGATTCAAAACTTTCAATCCACCTCGAGCGGGTGCCACCAGCCAGCGGTAGACCCGGTGATCTAGAAAGTTCATCAGTTTTTGCGGAGCATCGAGAAAATCAAGTGCTTCACGGGTGGGCGGAGTATCCACAACCACTAAATCAAATCGGGAGTCGTTAAACAGTTCGTAGAGTTTTTCGGCGGCCATATATTCCTGGCTACCCGAGAGTCGACTGGCGATGTTGTTGTAGAACGGATTCTCCAAGATGCGGCGAACTTGATCTTCGCTGCGTGCTTGTTGGCGGATGACATCGTCGAATGTGGCTCGGGCGTCCAGCATCATGGCCCAGAGTTGCCCGTTACCAGTGGTTTCGATTTCTGCAGGATCATTGGTCAGACCACTTAAACCAAGGGCGTCAGCCAATCTCTTAGCTGGATCAATGGTGATGAGCACAACCTTGCGCCCACTCTCGGCGGCCTGCAAAGCCAACGCCGCTGCCGTTGTGGTTTTACCGACTCCACCAGAACCGCAACAGACGATGATGCGAGAATCCGACACGATGCGGGAAAAGGAAGCCGCCTTCTTTTTACTCACGGTTCCCCTCCGACTTTTTGCGGGGTGTTCGTCTGGCGCCCATTTGTTCCCGCAGAGCATCAGCCAAAATTAAAATATCAGCGGAGGTGAGTCCGGCAACTGCGAGATGCGGTAACGCAAAGTGCCCGGTTTGTACCGTGCTGTCAACACGTTTCACAGCCTGGGCGTGCATGGCACATCGCTCGGCGCGGAATCTAGCCGCCCGATGGAGATCGTCATTGCCAAAATCTTCATTGCCAACACCGCTGGCCGCTACCAAGGCGGATATATCCGGTGCTGAGTCAACGCCATTCACCACAACGGGAGCAAAGGTCACTCCGACGGTGTCACTCAAGAGAGCGGTGCTTTCAACCAGCTCGTTGACGGGGGTGGTCTCGGGAAGGGTGACCATGACAACCCGGCAGCGATTGGGATCTTGCAACATGGACTGGACCTCGATGGCTTGAGAGCGAATGGGTCCACCCCGAATGGTCTCGGCCATAGCTGCTGGAGATTGAAGAAAGCTGATGGCATGGCCAGCGGCCGGTCCATCGACGATGATCAAGTCGTAGTCACCATCGGGACCAGTGAGCGAGACGAGATGCTTCAACTTGCCAAGGACCAAGAGATCGTCGAGACCGGGAGCAGCGCTGGAAACGATGCCCACAACACCAGTTGAAACCAGTCGCTTAGCCAGTCGGGCCATTCCCTGCGTCGCCAAGTAGTCCTGAAGAGCCTCGGCAGCGGTGATCGTTCGCAGATGAATAAACCCCGTCTTTTTTGGACCAAGGTTCGTATCAATACGGGAACCCTCGTAATCGCTACCCGCTTCGGGGTCTCCGCCAAGGAGTCCGGCCAGCCCAGTTCGCGAGTCAAGGGTCACAACAAGCACCCGAAGTCCACTGTTGGCTGCTGCCCTTGCCATCGCAGC
>JBJOFA010000081.1:0-6107 GCA_046049015.1 Actinomycetota bacterium
GCCACGGTGATGCTCATTCCTGGCGACGACGCCGAAAAATGTGCCGATATGGTTCGGCCGTTCCTGGCCCTGTATGCCGGCGGGATGGGAGCTCGAGGAGCGAACTTCCACTTCGAAGTTTTTGCCCGTATGGGATACGAAGATGTGGCCATCAAGGTTCAGGATTTATACCTGCAGGGGAAAAAGGCTGAAGCTGCTGCCGCTATTCCCTTATCAATGGTTGAAGATGTCGCCCTCGTTGGACCAATGGACAAAATCAAAGATGAATTAGCCCAGTGGAAAGAAACTTGTTTGACCACCTTCCTCCTTAGCGGACCAGCGATGGCCCTGCCGATATACGCGGACCTCATCAACGGCTAACGGAGCAGACTTTGCCATATTCAAGCGTTGCAGACATGCGGCGCCGACTTCTTGAAAATGCTGTCACACCGGTTGATCTAGTGACCGAGGCGTTTGATCGCATCAACACCGTCCAACCACACTTGAACTGTTTTGTAGAAATTTGGTCTGAGGAAGCACACAGTCGTGCGCATGAGCTAAGTCGTCAACAAGCGACCGCCGAACTAATGATGGATTTTCCACTCTTTGGAATTCCAATCGCCATCAAAGACACCACTCCGTGGAAAGAACATCAAGTTTCTTTTGGCTCTGTCACGCATCGTCATTTCATCGCCGATCGATCTGCATATGTCGTGGATGCCCTCGTGGCCGCCGGTGCCATCATCGTTGGAAGCACAAACACTCCCGAATTTGCTCATGCTTCAATTACTGACAATCCTCTCACCGGAGCCACGCGTAATCCGTGGAACCTTGAACGCTCACCGGGTGGATCAAGTGGTGGAGCCGGAGCCGCAGTGGCCAGTGGCTGTGTGGCCTTAGCCGAAGGCAGCGACATGGGTGGCTCGGTTCGAATTCCGGCCGCTTGGTGTGGCGTTGTGGGATTGAAACCTTCCCTCGGACGTATACCAATGGATGCATTGCCCGGTCTCTGGGACACTTTGTCTCACCACGGACCCCTGGCCCGATCGGTGGATGATATTTGGGAGTTTCTCCTGGCGACCCAAGGACCAAGTCGACGCGACCCGTGGAGCGTTCTGTCTCCGTTAGTTCGACCGCAATCCAAAGAGCAAGAAATGGTCTCAGGCCTGCGCGTGGGACTGACTATTGATCTCGGCTGCTGGGCAGTAGACCCTGAAATTGCGACCGTCGTGCAATCTGCAGCTGGTGTCTTGAATGATGCTGGAGCCAAAGTGGAAGTCATCGATGCCGGATTCACTGCTGAAGATGAATACCTCTGGATTGCCATGTGGAGCGTATTCATGGCCAGTTATTACGGCCATCTTCTCGATACCCACCGCCAAGAATTAGATCCTGATGTGGTGAGACTGATTGAGGCGGGAAACCGCATGAGCGCTCCCGAATACAAACGACTTGAACTACGACGCACCGAAATTTGGCAGAGAATGATGGGCATCTTCGAACACCACGATGTCATCGTGTGTCCGACAATGGCCCAAGCCCCGAAACCGGCCACCAAAATTGATGAACGTCAACGGCCTTCGCCTCCAGATGATGGCCTTTTCCACGCCGACGATATGACCACCGTGTGGAACCTCGTGGCGCCGTGTCCCGCAGTATCAGTCCCCGGTGGACGTTTCGAATCGGGGGCTAACGCGGGCCTACCCATTGGAGTTCAGATCATCGGACGCCCCGGTCGTGAGGATCAGATTTTGGCTCTGGCCCGCTTGATCGAGGCCTGGAGTGGTTCGCCCACTTGGACTCCAAATCTCAACGTGTGAAATTCGTGTCACCCGATTTATTCGATACTTGATTCTCAATCACAACAGGAATCGCGCCACCCACATCCGCGACAGCGGAAGTGAGCATGTTCCGGAGACATTGATCCCCCGCACAATGGACATTCGGCAAAAGTTCCCAATGGAGACCGGCACTGATCTACTACCGGCGATGTAACGACACCGCTTGACACTTCGTGAGTTTTGCCAGTTGGCGATTCCATAGCTGACGACATGGCTTCATTCTTTCACGACTAGTACCGCATTTGGCTCATCTCTGGATACCGGTTATCTGCAGATGTAATTCGCCTTTGACTTCATCGGCCCCGCCAGT
Organism: Actinomycetota bacterium; assembly: GCA_046049015.1. Taxonomy (GTDB): domain Bacteria; phylum Actinomycetota; class Acidimicrobiia; order Acidimicrobiales; family Ilumatobacteraceae; genus Casp-actino8. The sequence continues at coordinate 2,131 of JBJOFA010000081.1, forward strand.
CTCACTAGGCTCCACCTGCCCCTTGGCCTTGATTCGACCGTAATTTCGTGACCGACTCCACTTCTTCACCTCTTCCCCATAGTCACCGTCCGGGCACCGCTCGGGCCGCTTTGTCGTATCGCAGTTATCGGCTCATCTGGACCGGGTTGTTCCTGTCGAGTATCGGAACCTGGATGCAAAACTTGGCGTTGCCGGCCTACGTAGATGCCCGAACGGGATCGGCAAAAGTTGTGAGCCTCTTGGTATTTGCCCAACTCGGCCCGTTGCTGCTCTTGGCCATCCCTGGCGCGATCATCGCTGAACGAGTCAACCGACGAAAATTCCTACTGGGCATGCAATGGATGCAACTGGTTTTCTCCCTGGTGCTCGCCGGAATTGTCAGTATTGACGGTCCGATCTGGGCTTTGTTCTTGGCTCAAATCGCAGTCGGTATTGGAAACGCCCTCAATGCTCCCGCATTTCAGGCCACGATTCCCATGCTCGTGGATCGCCGGGATCTTGCCGGAGCCATCAGTATGAATTCGGTGCAGTTAAACGGCAGTCGAGTAATCGGACCTTCGCTGGCAGCGGTGCTCTCGATCTGGGGAGTGACCACCTCGCAACTCTTCATTATCAACGCCGCCACTTATCTGTTCTTGATCGTGGCCATTTTCAACGTCGCGCTACCTGATATTCGAGGAAACCATCGAGAGACCGGATGGCGACGAGCACTGACCGGCTTACGTATTAGTCGCGAACGTCCGGTTCTTTCGCGACTACTAGTGACTATGGCGAGCTTTTCTTTTTTCTCCCTGGTCTACGTCGCGCTGTTTTCTTCGGTGGCGCGTATGAATTTTGGGATCGACCCAGTGGGATCTACCTATCGCTGGCTATACGCCGTCTGGGGATTAGGAGCCCTCAGCGGGGCGTTGGCAACTGGAACATTTCTGTCTCAGGTTCATCGCCCCCTGGTTATACGCCGAGGCTTCGTTGGTTTTGCAATGTCGTTAGCGGCCTTCGCCCTCATCGACTCACCAGGACCGGCATTTCCCGTTGGATTTTTACTCGGCACTTTCTATTTCATGTCTGCTAACGCCATGGTCACGGTCTTTCAGCAAAATTTGCACGACACCGAGCGTGTCTCGGTGATGCCCTTATGGTTCATGGCTTTCGGTGGAACCGTCACTCTCGGTGGACTTGCTGCCGGACCAATTATTGATGCCGTCGGCCCACAATGGGTCCTGCTTTTCGGCGCTGCCTTTGCCTTGTTTTTGTCCTGGTGGAGCAACCTTGATCGCTTGGCACCATCGGCTTTCCTAACTCAGTGAACAAGTCGACGAAGCGTCATTCAGTGAGAGCAATGACGGCCCGCTCTAAGGCCGCCACTCGGCTGCCCTTCACCAGCAGCACATCTTCATGAGTAAGTTCAAGAGCCAAATCAATAGCTCTTTCAATATCGACCCCATCGATTCCGTAGAGATCAGTATCAACTGCGATGAGTTCGATGCCGTGCTGGACGGCGAATTCACGTATCTCCCGATGTGAAAGCTGAGGATCCTCGAGCTCGGCCATCACACCGACCAAAGCCACATGGCGAGTTCCAGGAATTTCCTTCAATGTCTCAAGCGCGGCTTGCATTGACGTGGGATTGGCGTTGTAACAGTCGTCGATGAGCAGTGTGCCAGTGCTCGTACGCCGCATTTCCATACGGTGATCCATACTTCTGCCCAGTGCCAAGCGCTCAACCATGTCGGCGAGCGGCACTCCAACAGCTTCACCCACTGCTACCGCGGCAGCCGCATTGAGTGCCATATGTCGACCCGGAACTGCCAAGGAGGCTTCAGAGCGGTCCGAAGGACTAACTATGACGAAGCGCGCTCGTCCGAACTCGTCAAGTCGTAGATCCTCGATACGGATATCACTACTTGTTGCTTGCCCAAAAGTTAGGACCGAAGCACTTGATCGCGATCGCATAGCCAAGACTCGCGGATCATCAGCATTCAAAATGGCCATTCCCTGTGGGGGAAGTGCCTCGATAAGTTCTCCCTTGGCCGTTGCTACCCCATCCAGTCCTCCAACAAGCTCGGTGTGGGCGTGGCCTACTCGGGTGACGACTCCTATGGAGGGACGAGCAACTCGACAGAGATCGGCGATCTGGCCAAAACCGCGCATTCCCATCTCCAGGACCAAGACTTGCGTGTCCAAAGGGGCATTCAAGATGGTGACCGGAAGACCTTGTTCATTGTTGAAACTACGAATGTTTGCGGCCACCCGTTGAGAGCCTTGAAGGGCGGAGACGATGAACTCTTTCGTAGTGGTCTTACCCACCGAACCCGTCACGCCGACCACAACCGTGGAAGCAGGAAACAGCCCCCGAGCCCAGCTTGCGGCATCCATCAGGGCCGCCGCAGTGTCGTTGACCACTATCGCCGTTCCCCCATGGCGCGAAGTTTCCCCGGGCCGAGAAGTGAAGTAGGCCACGGCACCACGCCGAAGAGCCTCATCAATAAAGTCGTGACCGTCCCGTTGCGCAACCAATGGAACGAACATTTGGCCGGCGCGTAAGTCACGGGTATCAAAGGAAACCCCGTCAATCAGAACATCTGGACCCTCGACCCGAACCTCTCCCTCAGTCAGACTTCTCTGGCTGAGGGCGCGAGCCAGTTCGCTGGCGTGCCACTGCATATCAACGACGGTAGCGGCTTAGGCGACCAATGTCAGTGGTTTGCTTCGAGCTCCTCACCCAATTCAAACTTAAGGTATTCCTCACCGGTGTCTTCCATGTTTTCGAATTGAATGACACCCATTTCCTCGTAGCGACGACGCAACCAGGAATCATTACGGTCAAGAAGACCCAACTTCTTGCAGTTCGGAACGATCTTGGCAAACAACATCTGCTGGAAAACCTCGCGGGTTGGATCCTTCAGCACCAACGGGATGACGTCGCGGGTATTGATTCCCATTCGTTCCCATACTTCCTGAGACATGAAGCGATCCCGCATCCGCACCGAAGCTTCATAGGCAAACTCCTGGCGCTCCTTGATTTCCTTGTCGCTCATTTCGCTGTAGGCCTCCTGTAGCGACAACACTCCGAAAGCCACATGTCGAGCCTCATCGCTCATGACGTAGCGCAGGAGCTGCTTAAGGAGCGGCTCAGAAACAATGTGATACATATTGCCAAAGGCGGCCAGAGCTAAGCCCTCAACCATCACCTGCATGCCGAGGTACGTCATATCCCAACGGCTGTCATTGATGATGTCGTCGAGCAGCATGCGCAGGTGGGCGTTGATTTGGTAGCCACCGCCCAACTTTTCATCAAGGTAACGCGCGAACACTTCCACGTGACGTGCTTCATCGACGACCTGAGTGCTGGCATACAGTTTGGCGTCGTACCACGGAACCGTCTCAACGATTTTGGCTGTACACAAGAGGGCGCCCTGCTCGCCGTGCATGAACTGCGACAAGCTCCAGCGACGCTGCTCCATGGCGAATTCAGTCCACTCTTTGTCGCCCCACTTCGCGGCTGGGGTGCCGTCGTAGTGAGTTGCCGTCAGTCCCGAGGCCATGGCCGCAAGATCTTTGGAAACTTCAGCTTCGAGATCAACATTGGCGTTCCAAGGCAGATCAGTTGTGGCGTTCCACTGACCGGTTTTGGCTTTTTCATAAAGTTTGCGCAACGCCGGTCGCGAGAGCGAGTAGTCCCAAGTGAAAATGGCGTCGGCATTGTCCTTCACGATGTGCTCCACCTCAGTGGGATCCACGGTGGGGATAGCCAAAATCGCGTCGATGTCATTGATGTCGGCGCGACCGATGATGCTTTCGTTTTCGCTTTCGGTGATGCTCATCTGTTTTCTCCTTTTGGGTTACGGATATTTTGGTTACGAATATTTATAGAGGGACTGGTTGTTGCAAAGACATCACGAAGGGGGCGATGACTCGTCGGGCAGAAACTGGATCTGAAAGATCAAAATGCCCGCTAGGAGCCAGAAAGCACGAAA
>JBJOFA010000082.1:0-6106 GCA_046049015.1 Actinomycetota bacterium
TTCGAGAGCGTGGGCTTTGAGACGTTTGTAATCAACCTTGCCGTTTGGAGCGCGGCCGATGGTGTCGATCACCACCAAGTGTCGTGGCGCTTTATAAGCCGCCAAAGTGGACTTCACATGATCACTCAGGTCAGCCAATGAGAGTTGCGCATCTTTGTGGGTTTCAACCACCGCACAGATCGTCTCGCCAAAGCGGTCATCAGGAATGCCAACGGCCACTGCGTCGCGAACGGCGGAGTGCCGTTTCAGTACTTCTTCCACTTCTTCAGGAAAGACTTTTTCTCCACCAGTGTTGATACATACTGATCCTCGTCCGAGGAGGACCAAGGTTCCATCGGCTAAAACTTCAGCCCAGTCACCAGGCACCGACCAACGTTGACCTTCAAAGATGCGAAAAGTCTGCGCTGATTTGATCTCATCTCCGTAATACCCAAGGGGTATGAAGCCACCAACTGCGACGAGACCTCGCTCACCTGAACCTGGTTCCACTCGTCGACCATCTTCGGTGAATACCGCGCAAGTGGGCCCCAGTTGAAACTTGGCGGTCTCTGAAGCAGTGCCGGCGGCACTCACTGAACCACCCATACCAACTGCCTCAGAAGATCCGAAAGAGTCAAAGAGCACCACCTGGGGGATATGGCTCAGTAAACCCTGTTTGTTTTCTTGGCTCCACATCACTCCTGATGAAGTCATCATGACCAGACTTGTCAGGTCGAAGCGATCCGGATTGCGTTCCAGAATTTCCAAGATCGGACCCGCAAAGGCTTGACCCACGATGACCAACACGGCCACTTTTCGCCTTTCAACTTCGTGGAGCAACTCGGCGGCATCGAAGGCACGCGACGGCAAGGTGACCACGGAACCACCCACATTCAAGGCAATGAAACTCGAGAATTGACCAGTGCCATGCATCAGCGGACAGGCCGACAAAAGAACCAGACCGGGGTTGGCCGGATCAATTCGACTGACCAATTCGTCAAGGGAGGCGGCCGGTGGAATACCAAGGACCGCATTCCCGCCAGCACCAATCACGTTGAACAAGTCGTCTTGCCGCCACATCACCCCCTTGGGCATGCCGGTTGTTCCGCCGGTGTACAACAACAACAGATCATCCCCGCTTCGACCCCACGCCCCACGCGTCCCAGGAGTTACTGACTGCGCCACAACTCGGTCGTAATCCTCAGCCCACGACGGAGTGTCTACACCAACTTCTGCTACGCAATACCAACGTCGCACCTTGGGCAAACGAGTCCGAACTCCATCAAGGAGAGCGGCGAATGAAGCATGAAAGATCACTGCTTCGGCGTCGGCGTTATCAAAAAGATAGAGAACTTCTTCTGGGCCATAGCGATAGTTCGTATTGACCGGAACGAAACCGCCTTTAAAGGCCGCTACATAGGTTTCAAGATATTCAGGGCAGTTGTAAAGGTATGCCGCCACCTTGCTTTGATGGGTGAGACCATGAGCAATCATGTCGGCGGCCAACGCATCGGCCCGAGCATTGAACTGCCCCCAGGTCACTACCCGATCCCCCTGAATCTGACAAGGAAGGTCTGGTATCCGAGCTCCAATGGCCTCGTATACGTCGGCAAAATTCCAACCAGTCATGGCTCCCCCTCGCTATCGCTTGCGCTGACTTATCCCCCACACCGAGAACGAAACTAGCGGGGCAGACCAAGTACCCGCTCGCCCAAGATATTTCGCATCACATTGGATGTCCCACCCATGATGGTGTACCCCGGTGCATAGGCCAAGCCTTGGGTCACCTCATCCCACAGTGTCGCTTCTGGGCCCAGAGTTTCGGCTACGAACTGCGCTACTTCCCACTCATGTTCGGTGCAGAAGCACTTCGTGGCTGCCGAAAAACCGGCCGGAGCCTGCTGCAACACTTCGCGAATCACCAAGATCCGACCAATGCGATACATGCTTTCCAAACGGGCGATTTTTTGACGGACTCGGGGGTCAGTTGTATCGGCACGATCACGGGCCATGACATACAGGGCATAGTTCGAGACCAGACGGTCGATACCGCCACGCTCATGCTCCAATTGGCGCATGGTCTGCTTGAAGGCGTTGCCTTCAATGCCGACAAGATTTTCAATGGGTACCCGAACGTCGGTATAGAAGACTTCACAGAAATGCCGGTTAGTGGTCATGTCTTTGATGGGACGTACCTCGATACCCGGAGAATTCATCGGCACAATGATTTCGCTGATTCCCGCATGGGGCGGACCGTCGGTCGTCGTGCGGCAAATGAGATAGCAATAGTCCGCCACTTCACCGAAACTGGTCCAAATTTTTTGGCCGTTAATGACCCATTCGTTGCCATCACGAACCGCTTGAGTCTTCAAAGACGCTAGATCCGACCCGGCATTGGGTTCGGACATCCCGATGCACCAAGTCGAGCGTCCCGCCAAGATGTTCGGAAGATATTCGGCCTGCTGATCGGGGCGGCCATAGGCAATCAAAGTCGGCCCCATTTGCCGATCGGCAAACCACATTGACCCAATTGGGGCTCCGGCCTTAATCAATTCCTCGCCAATGATCAATCGGTCAATTGCCGGACGGCCGCCGCCACCAAATTCCGTCGGCCAGGTCAACCCGATCCAGCCCCGAGCGCCAAGTTCCTCGGCGAAATCCGTAGACCACCCATTAATCCACGAGTCATTTGCTCGCCCATACTGCTCGACGGCTCGATTGGCCACAGTTCGCGCCTCGGCTCGTAAACGCTCTTGATCTTCGGTCCAAGTGAATTCCATGAAAGTCCTCAAAAAGTGGGGGCAACACCTTCCATCATGCCCGCTCAACAACTCAACTGAGAGATCCGAGACGAACCAAGATTGCACTCCAACCGTGACACAATGGGTCCATGGCCCAAGCACGTTCCGAGATCACCTCGCCATCAGCCCAGCCACCCCATCTGCCCAACCCCGTTCATCCTCATGTCCATGGGCCCGATTGCGGTCATGCCGCGGTTGAACATGATGGTCACCTGGACTACGTCCATGATGGTCACCTCCATCACCAGCATGGGGATCATTGGGATGAATGCTCAGTTGATCACTGCTTGGTCCATAACCAGCACGAGCACATTCATGGCCCCGACTGTGGCCATGTAGCTGTCGCCCACGGAGATCATGTCGATTACCTTCATGACGGTCACCTGCACGCCGCCCACGGGGACCACTGGGACGAGCACTAGTCGTGATCGTGATGCCCGTGTTCCGTTACGAGTAATTGATCCCCGACACGGGTCAGGCCGATCCCAAAGGTTTCCATCAAATTTTCGGGAGTCAAAACTGCGCTAGGCGGACCATCGGCCACCACGCGCTTGGCCAACAAAATAACTCGATCACAAACGGCGGCCTCACCTACATCGTGGGTCGCAGTCACAATGGCGGCGCCACGCTCTCTCTCGGCAGTCAGAGCTTCCAAGTAGAGGGCTCGACCAGGTGCATCAAGTCCGGCAGTGGGTTCATCAAGTAGTACAAGGCGACTCTGCCGAGAAAGAATTTGCGCCAGGTACACCCGTTGCTTTTGTCCTCCGGAGAGATCTCGCAGGGGAACCTCGGCCAGATGAGAAACTTCCATGCGCTCCATGGACGCTTGAACAATGGTCTCATCTCGCGCTGATCGGAATTGCCATCGGCGACGTTGGTCAAATCGGCCCATTCGCACCACGTCTACACAACGCAGAGGCAAAGCGAATCCCGCGTCGTGGAATTGACTTAAGTAAGCAATATCGCTGTGTCGTTCACCGACTGACGAACCAAGAACTTCCAAAGCCCCTTTCACCGGAGATAACAGCCCAGCAAATGTTTTCAACAACGTTGATTTTCCTGAACCGTTGGACCCCACCAGGGCAACAGTGCCACCAGGACGCACAAAGGTGTCAATTCCGCTCAATATCTCTTGCGACCCATAACCCACGCTCAGTCGACGTGCAATGACAACCGCTCTCGGTGAATCGTTATTGATCGAAGTACCCATAGTCATTCAACCTCCTCCGCTGCGAGGAGATCAGCTGTGACCCGACGAGATATGAAACTGCTTTGAATTGAAGTGCCGGTGAGAACAATGAAGAAGATGACCACGGCGGTGAGCACCACTGAGGCTCCTGCGGCCCACGAAAAGTGATACGAAAAAAGTAGTCCTGAATAGGTTGCCAAAATCCCAACGATGAAGGCCCCCAGCATCATGGTGCCAATTCTTTTAGCCACCAATGCGCCGGTGGCGGCCGGGGCCAGCAGCATGCCAAATACCAAGAGCGAACCAACGGCTTGGAAACACACCACTACGGTTGCCGCAATCATCACCAGCATCAACTGGTGGTAACGACGGGCTCGAAAACCCATGACTCGAGCCACATCTTCATCAAAGCACAGCAGAAGAAACGGTCGTGCTGACCAAACAGCCAAAGCGGCAACTGCCACCGTCACTCCGACGAGAGCTGCGATATCTCCGCGATCGACACCAAGAAATTCACCAAATAAAATCGCCTCCAGATCTCCGGTGAGCGAACGCGAACTTGAAACCATAACCACACCAAGTGCCAATAGACCAACGAAGAGCAGACCTATCGCCACGTCGCGAGAAAGACGGCTACGAGCAGTGATGTAGCCAATACCCAGGATGATTACGGCTGCTCCCACGCCGGCACCAACCATGACTGGCACTCCCAAAATGGCCGCTCCCGCAACTCCCGGAAGTACCCCGTGGGCCAGCGCATCACCGATAAAGGCCATGCCCCGCAAAACCACAAAGGTTCCTACGATGGCACAGACCAAAGAAACCAGGAATCCGGCAAATAGCGCGCGTTGCAGGAAATCATTTTGCACAAAGGGGTCAATCAATTGCCCCACCTGTAGGCCTACGACTTCAATGCTTCGACGATAGCCCGCATCAGGTCGCGCATGAATGTTTCATACTGTCCATCCTCAGGCAGGACGTGAGTTGAAATCTCAACTACCTTGGCACCGGTTTCTGCTGCTATAGCTTCAACGGTTTTTGCTGGAGTACCAAGTTCATTAAAAATCACATTCACGCCAGCCTCAGTGACCTGCTCTTTCAAAGAAGCGATTGCCCCGGCTGAGACTTCTGACTGTGTGGTGAGACTGGGAATAACCGCTCCAATGAGAGTGAAGTCATAGCGATTGGCAAAGTAACCCATGGACTCATGCCCAGTTACCAGTACCCGCTGTTCCGACGTGAGGCTTTCAGCCTCCTGGCGCAAATCATTATCTAAAGTCACCAGTCGCTCTGCAGTCATGCCAGCGCGATCACCAATATCTATGCCCAGGTCGAAAAGCTGATCCCCGAGGGCTTCAACAACTTGAGCCATCGCCGCCGCGTCGGTCCAGAAGTGAGGATCGCCTTCGGCGTGCTCATCACCGGACTTCTCTTCATCACTGTGTTCGCCAGCTTCTTCTTTCGCATGATCAGCAAACTCGAGGATGGTGACGTGGTCCGTGGCTTCAAACACCCGTACACCACTACTTGAGGCATTATCCAAGACCTCCTCAAGGCGAGCCTCAAGATGCTGCCCATTGGCCACTACGAGGTCGGCGTTATTGACGGTCTCAATATCCTTTGCCGACGGCTCCCAATCATGAGGATCAATACCGTTGGGGACCAGGACCACTACTTCAGCGGCTTCGCCCGCCACTTCGGAAACAACCGCTCCGAGAACGCTATGAGTCACCACAATGAGCGGACGATCTCCGCTGCTGGCGTTCTCCCCAGAGCCACAGCCGGCAAACAGAACCAAGAGAAACGCCGACCCTGCGCCCTTCACGGCAGTCTTCAGCTTCTTTGGGAAATGGTAACGATTCTCATTCATGGTTAAATGATAACTATTCTCATTATGCCTTGCAACTCAATCTGACTCTTTGTGCCGTTTAGTGGGAACATGGTCGTGGATCAGAACACGGCGTTTGACGGGAACACTGCCGGTTACGTCGTACGAGAGGACTACATCATGGGAGATAACCGCGACGACAGCGCCCGAGTGGCCCCCGTTTTCAACCCTTTCGATCCAGCTTTTCGCGCCAACCCCTATCCCTTTTACGCCGATCTGCGTCAATACGATCCAGTTCACCGCACTCCC
>JBJOFA010000083.1:0-6095 GCA_046049015.1 Actinomycetota bacterium
GGCGGCGCGGCCAAAGACGGGTTCCTCGCTTTTGGGCAAAAGCATTGCATCCAAAAACCATGCAGCAAAGGAAATTTATCATGGGCGTTGAAACGGACAAACTGGTCGTTTTGGTCACCAACGGGATCGCCTCCGAACTTTCCTCGGTCGCTTTCACCATCGCCAATGGTATTGCCTATGTGGAAGCGGCCATTGCCGCCGGATTGGATGTTGACGATTTCGCTCCGCGGCTGTCGTTCTTCTGGAATGCTCACAACAACTTCTTTGAAGAGGTAGCTAAGTTCCGAGCCTCGCGTCGAATTTGGTTCCGCATCATGAGCGAACGCTTTGGTGCCAAAAAAGAAGCCAGCAAGTTGTTGCGCTTTCACACTCAGACCGGCGGTAGCACCTTGACGGCGCAGCAGCCCGAAAACAACATTGTGCGCGTGGCAGTGCAGTCCATGGCTGCAGTCATGGGCGGCACTCAAAGTTTGCACACCAATGGCTTTGATGAAGCGCTTAGCTTGCCCACGGAGCGAGCAGCGCGTATTGCCTTGCGCACTCAGCAGATCATTGGGTACGAAAGTGGTATTGCCGACACTCCCGACCCGTTGGCGGGCAGTTATTTGGTGGAGTCCTTGACGGACGAAATCGAAAAGTTGGCCCTGGAATACATCGCTCGTATCGATGAACTAGGTGGGGCCGTGGCGGCCATTGAACAGGGCTACCAGATGGATGAAATCGAAAACGCCGCCTATGAATACACCAAGTCAATTGACGACAATGAACGCGTCATCGTGGGATTGAATCGATTCGCGGTCGATGATGATCCTGAGCCTGAAGTGTTCCCGGTGAATCCGGATTTGGAGCGGGGACAAAAGGCTCGACTCGGCGAATACAAAGCCGCTCGTGATGCCGCCAAGGTGCAAGCGGCACTTGATGCCATCGTGGCTGCGGCCAAGGGGACTGACAACCTCATGTATCCCATGAAGGAAGCGCTGCGCGCTGATGCCACCCTTGGTGAAATCAGCGATGCTCTGCGTGGAGTCTTTGGGGTTTATCAGCCCTAAGGCCTGGGACAAATTCAGGTATCAAAATAGGTGATGATTGGTTCAGGGCGTGGCGGCGCACTGAGAGTCGATGTGGTCCAGCCGATATACATCATGGAAACAATGACGGTGCCGGTATCGAAGCCACAGAACTGGGCGACTGAATCGTTTGCGCCACGGGGGCAACTGCCCCAATAGGTGGCTAGTCGGCGAGCCGTTGCGCCGAGCATGAAGTTTTGTACGGCAACCGCGGTGGCATCGCGATTTTCCACGGTACGCGTCTCGGAGTCGCCAGCGACACTGCCGACAATCACCAGTGATGGCGTGCGCTCATATTTGGTTCGGGCCTTTTCAACGCGGGCCGGGTCGTCGCCATGAGCCGCCATGGCGTCGGCCACCACCGCACCCAAGCGAGTGCGTGCAGAACCGGTGAGAACGGCAAATCGCCACGGCCAGGTGCGTTTGTGGTTCGGAGCCCACGTGGCCAGAGTGCATAGTTCGTCGATGATGGAACGGTCGACGGGGCGTTCCGGGTCCACCAACATGCTGGTACGGCGGGCACGGATGATCTCTTCAATGGCGTTGAAGCGATCATTCGGCGTTTCAGAGCCAGCATTCACCGTTATCAACTCGACGATGGATTAGTGAAATGGGCAGCCATACGATCAAGAGTGGCTTCAATGGACGCACGATTCTTTTTGAAGGCGTTCATCACCTTCAACATGAGTGGTGACTTGTTTTGGTTCCAGTCGAACTGTTCAGTGACCATGGATCCACCTTCGGCCGGTTCGATGATGTAACGCCAAATATGCCCACCCACGTGACGCCATCCGATTTGGCGAGGCTCATCAAACTCCACCACCTCGTTAGTGATGCGATACTTGAGACCGATTTTCATATCCATGCCGAACTTGGCGCCAAGCGAGAGACGCTCTGGGGCATCGAGGCGGGCGGCCTGCACGGAACCGGAACCATCAATCAGACTGTGTTTGCGGGGATCGGCCAAGAGATCGAAAATGGCTTGCGGTGAAGCGGCCACATATCGGGTGGCGTAAATGATCTTGTCAGGATTATTGGTGCTCATGATTCGATTCCTTTTGTTTGAAGTTGCCAGTCATTATGTCCGGGCAAGAACCGCTTCGGCGCAGCGTCGGCCGGAATACAGAGCCCCTTGAATAGAAGCCGTATCGCGGTGATCTCCGCACACGAAGAGTCCATCACCGAGAGAAACGGGATCTTTAGGTTGAAAAGGCGGCGACTGATCTGGTTGCCCGTGATTGATGCGATAGGTGCGCAGGTGCCGCCAGTCGTTCACTTTCTTGCCAAACATGGTGGTCAATTGAGTGCGAGCGACGGCCTCTAAATCGACATCGCGCAGGGCATCGTCGTTGCAACCGGGAATGGCCGCCGCCACTAAATGTTGACCGTCGGGGGCGTAAGCCGGAGCAATATTGGACATGACCGCGATGTTCAGCACGGGACCTTGGCCGGTGCCGTCAAGAATGATGAGCTTGGAATTGGTCGGTGGTTGCGGAGCGGCGAAATATACACATCCGACACTGCGAGATATCACGGCTGGAAGCCCGAGCAGGCTGGAGGCGACGGGTCCTTCAGTGGCCACGATCACCTGGCGAGCATTGATGGTGTGACCCGTTGCCGTGGTAACGCATCCCGAAGCGATCTGAGATATTGGTGTCGAGAGGTGGATGCGTTCGCTGGCAATGTGAGCGGCAAGTTGTTCAGAGACGCGGCCCATGCCGTGGGCGGGTACAGCCGCATCGCCTTTAGCCAACATACGAAAGATGATGTCGAACATACGACGAGAGGCAGTGAGTTGAGGATCAAGTTGAATGCCGCCAACGAGAGGTGTAAAAAACTGGCGCATCATCTTTGAGGAAAAACCTGACTTGCGCAATAACTCTGCCGTGGTCATATCTTCACCGCGTAACAGATGTGCACCGGGCCCGCGGGCCACGCGCAGACGCAATGCGGCGATACGAGCCTTATCGAAAATCGTGCCCACCGGTGCGGTTGCGGTGGACCAGGTGGTGGATGGCCGACGAAGTGGGTCCGATAAAACGTGGCCCCGACCATTAATCCAGATCAGCGCCCCGGGTGCAAAGGCCTGCATCTGTAGAGCTTTGACATCGAACTGTTTTTGAAATTCGGGGTAGGCAGTGAGCATGATTTGAAAGCCGCGATCAAGAATGAACCCGTCCACATGATCAGAACGAACTCGGCCACCGACTCCATCGGAGGCTTCGAACACGTGCACATCGCGACCAGCCTGCTGCAATTGGCGCGCCGCGCTGAGTCCGGCCAGACCAGCACCGACAACGGCGATCTCGCAAGAGTCAGGCAGAGTGGTCATAGAGAAAAATCGTGCTGATGATGTGAGCTGAATATCAGGCTGGTCGGTTCAATAATGACCGGAGAGCCGTTTCAAGGTCATTGTGAATGAACGAGTAGCCCGAAGCCTTCAACACGTTGGGCATTACTTTTTGTCCCGTGAAAAGCAAAGCGTCGGCCAGTTCTCCGCCTAGAAGAAGCTTCGGGCCAAATGAGGGCACGGGGAGAAGCGACGGCCGCTTGAGAACCCGGGCCAAGGTTTTTGTGAACTCGGCCTGAGTCACTGGTTGGGGAGCGGTGAGATTCACGGCGCCAGTCACGTTGGCGGTGAGGAGATGATCGATTGCGGCTACTTCATCGTCAATTGAAATCCAACTCTGCCATTGACGCCCACTGCCCATACGGCCACCGGCACCAATCTTGAAAAGCGGAAGCAGTTTCTTGAGAGCGCCACCTTTGGGACTGAGCACAATGCCGGTGCGCAGATGGGCCACGCGGATGCCGGCTTTCGAAGCAGCTTCCGAAGCGGCTTCCCAAAGTACGCAGACTTCGGCCAGAAATCCTGAACCTGCCGGGGAGTCTTCGGTGAATTCAGCGGTGACGGATTCACCGTAGTAACCGATAGCTGAACCAGACAGCAAAACTCGAGGTCCGTTTTCCAAACCGGCCATAGTTTCGGCCAGCAGTGCGGTGCTCTTGGTGCGACTGTCGAGAATTTCGCGCTTATAGCTATCGGTCCAGCGCTTATCGCCAATACCCGCGCCGGCTAAGTGCACGACTGCATCAACACCAACTAATTTCTCGGCATCGATGGCGCCAGTGACCGGGTTCCAGGAAATGGTGTTTGGTCCAGAAGCACCCGAACGAGTGAAAGCCAGGACGCGGTCACCGCGAGCAGAGAGATGAGCCGATAGGGCGGTGCCAATGAGGCCACTGGCTCCGGTGATGGCAATTGTGCGTGTGGACATATTCGTAGGCTACGACCCCCACAGCGGGACTGCGTGACCGGGGATAGGCGCTTATATCTCGACTTGAGAGCCGACCTCGAAAACCTGATCGGTCGGCAGGTTGAAAAAGCGACTGGCGCTGTCGGCGCCGCGGTTCAGCAGAACGAACAAACGCTCCGCCCAAATATTCATACCAGGGGCTTTGCCGGCCAGGATGGACTCGCGACCAATGAAGTAGGTGACTTCTTTAGGTTCAAAGGTGAATCCGCGAATATCTGCCTTAGCGAGTGCGGCGGGAACATCGGGCTCTTCCATAAATCCAAAGCTCAAACGAACCTGAAAAACCCCGGGTTCGAGTCGTCGTACGAATGAGCGATCTTGTTCGCTGACCCGAGGCATCTCAGCGGTCTCTACCGAGACAATGAGAGTGGTGCGATGGATGACGTGGTTGTGGCGAAGATTGTTCACCAAGGCCGGGGGGGCTTTGCCGAAGTCCTTGAACATGAATACTGCAGTGCCCTCTACCTTTTTCACATCGTAGGCCTCATCGAGAACTTCACCAATGGGTCGCTCGCCGCGATGAATACGCTCCGCCACAAGTTGACGACCCCGACGCCAAGTTTGCATCTGCAACATGAGGATTATTCCCACGGCGATAGCAAACCAACCGCCGCTCGGGATCTTGACAACGTTGGCGCCAAAGAAACCAAGTTCAATGATGAGGAGAGGCACGCAGATGGCGTAAGCCTTCCAAGGGGCCCACATCCAGCGATCAACTAGCACCTTGAAAAAGATGAAGGTGGTGATGACCATGGTCATGGTGACAGCAACGCCGTAGGCCGCAGCCAAATTCTCTGATGAACGGAAGCCCAGAACTAAACCGATACAAGCCAACATCAGCAACCAGTTCACCAGAGGCACATAAATCTGTCCCGACTGTTTTGATGAGGTGTGGAGAATCTTGAGGCGAGGCAGGTAGTCCAATTGCACCGCTTGGGCCGTGAGAGAAAACACCCCGGATATCAAGGCTTGAGAGGCGATGATGGTGGCCATGGTGGCCAAGATGACGAGTGGAAGTTTCAGTGACTCGGGAGCGAGGAGGAAAAAGAAGTTGCTCTCGACGATTTCGGGGTCGTTCAACAACATGGCGCTTTGACCCCAGTAGTTGAGCAACAGAGCTGGCATCACCAAGCTGTACCAACCGAACATGATCGGCTTGCGGCCAAAGTGGCCCATATCGGCATACAAAGCCTCGCCTCCGGTGACGACCAGGAAGATTGATCCAAGTGAGAGGAAAGCTTTCAAACTCTCATGGGTGAAATAGCGATAAGCGTGAATGGGATTGATGGCCCCAATGATTTCCGGCGCTTCGACAATCTTGGATAAACCCAGCAAGGCCAATGTGATGAACCACACCACCATGATGGGTCCAAAGATTTTCCCGACGGCTCCGGTGCCTCGACTCTGAACGGAGAAAAGGAGAACCAAGATGACAATGGCGATGGGAATAACCACAATTCACGAAGGCAGTGTCTGGAATACGATGCCGTGTCATGTCCATGAGCGAAGAACAGAGGTCTATCTCTACTTTGATCTAGATAGTGAAGAGAAAGTTGTTCATCTCTTTGGCGAACCAAACCAGACGCGAAGTATTCTCCTTAGCAATCAGGAGGCAATCATCAGTCCAGCTTGGTCAATTCATACCGGGGCTGGAACAACAAACTATAAATTTGTCTGGTCGACAGCGGGCGAGAATGTCACCTATACAGAT